>JBJTOV010000369.1:0-4029 GCA_046074745.1 Planctomycetota bacterium
GGTGCGCAACGGCCGCCCGATCCTCTTCGACACCCACATCTCTTCGGGCCTTGGGCAGGCGTCGTGCGCGAGCTGCCACATCGACGCACGGATGGACCAGCTCGTGTGGGATCTCGGCGACCCTTCCGGTTCGATGCAGCAGTTCGACGTCGCCTGCAACCCCGGCCTCGGCGGCGGATCGTGCGGCAACTGGCACCCGATGAAGGGGCCGATGACCACGCAGACGCTGGTTGGCCTTGCGGGAACCGACCCGTTCCACTGGCGCGGCGACCGCAACGACCTCGCCCAGTTCTCGCACACGGTGACGGCGCTGCTCGGCGGCGACTCGGACTTCACCACGGTCGAGATGGCGCGGATGGAGTCGTATCTGGCGACGATCTCGTTCCCGCCGAATCCGAACCGAAACCTCGACGGCACGCTGAAGACGAGCCTTGCGGGCGGCAACGCCGTCACGGGCCAGACGCTCTTCAATGTCGGCAACCTCGACTTCGTGCAGTGCGTGACCTGCCACACCATTCCGACGGGCGGAAGCTCGGTCATCATCAGCGGCAACCTGCTGCAGGAGCCGCAGGCGATGAAGGTGCCGCAGCTGCGCAACCAGCTGGAGAAGACGGGCTTCGACACCCTGCTGATGAACAACAACCGCGGGTTCGGCTTCACCCACGACGGCGGCCTGGCCACCCTGTTCGACTTCTTCAAGCTGCCTGTGTTCAACTTCACCTCGGGCGGCGCGGGCGACCAGCAGCGACGCGATATCGTGGCCTTCATGCTGTCGTGGGACACGGGCACGCATGCCTCGGTGGGCGCGCAGGCCACTATGGGCGGAACGGCCTCGAACGGCTCGACGCGGCGCAACCAGCTGGTCTCGATCGCGAACGCGGGCAGCTCGGCGCTGATCGCCAAGGCGACCGTGAACGGCGTCGAGCGCGGCTATCGCCTGGTGAACGGCGTTTGGGAAACCGACATCGCCGGCCAGAACACCACGCTCGCGGCGCTCGACTCGATTGCCTCGTCAGGAACTCCCGTCACCTACACGCTCGTACCGACCAGCTCGAGCATCCGCGCCGTCGACCGCGACGGCGACGGGTTCCGCGACGGCGACGAGCGCGCGCGGTGCAGCAATCCCGCCGATCCGACGAGCGTTCCTGGCTCAGGCTGCCGCGCCGACCTTGCCAACAGCGATGGCCTCGTCAACGCCGCCGACCTGACCGTGCTGCTCGGCCAGTGGGGAACGGGCGGCTCGGCCGACCTCGACTGCAATGGAACGGTGAACGCCGCCGACCTGACGGAGCTGCTGAACCGCTGGGGTACCTGCAACTGACCGCGTTCGTCGCCTGGCCTGTCGGCCTCGAGGGCGCATCCGTCCCCTGCTGATCTCCGTGTGGCGTTCCGCTACATTGGCGGCATGCTCCTTCGGCGGATCTACGACGGCGCTTTGGCCCAGGCGGCGTACCTAGTGGGCTGTGACCGCACGAGAGAGGCCGTCCTCGTCGACCCTGCCTGCGACATCGACAGGTATCTCGAGGCGGCCGATGCCTGCGGCGTGTCCATCGTCGCGGTTGCGGAAACGCATGTTCATGCCGACTTCGTGAGCGGCGTGCGCGCGTTCGTGACCCATCGCCCCGTCACCGCGTACCTGAGCGCCGAAGGACCCGAACAGCCATGGGAGCGTGACGGCTCGATGGCGCAGGGCGCATCGATCGTGCGGCTCAGGGCGGGTGATTCGTTCGCCGTGGGCGATCTCCGCTTCACGGCGCGACACACTCCCGGCCATACCCGCGAGAGCCTTTCCTTCGAACTTGCGCGCGCCGACGGACCGCCGGTGATCTTCTCAGGCGACTTCCTGTTCGCGGGCGATGTCGGTCGGCCCGATCTCGGGGCGTTCGCCACCGACGGCATGACCGTGACCGAGGCGGTGGAGCGACTGCGGCAGTCGCTTCAAGGGCTCGAGCACCTGCCCGCGACCACGCAGGTCATGCCAGGCCACGGTGCGGGCAGCGAATGTGGCCGCGCGATCTGCAACCTGCCCGCCACCACGCTTGGCATCGAGCGCGTGATCAACCGCGCGATGCGCGCCCGCGCCGACGGAGAGGGCTTTCACCAGGCCGTCATGTCGGGCTCGAGCGAGCCGCCGCCCTACTTTGCGCGCGTCAAGCGACTGAACGAGGCGGGCGCGTTCGCGCACCGCGAGTACGCAGCCCCGCGAACCCTTGCGCCTGCCGAGTTCACCGAGCTTGCCGAACGCGGCGATGTGATCGTGATCGACACCCGCCCGTGGATCGACTTCATCGACATGCGCCTGCCCCGCGCCATCAGCGCGCCGCTCGAGCGCTCGTTCGGCGCGACCGTGGCCAACTATGTCGAGGAGGGCGACATCGTCGTCCTGGTCGCCGACCCCTCGGACGCCGCGATGGCCGCGAGGATCATGGCCCGCGTCGGCATCGCCCCCGAGCGCATCGCGGGGCATCTCTCGCCCGAAGAGGTCGCGCGGCTTCCGATCTCGTGCTTCTCGTCGCACGGCGTCGACGACATCTCGCCCGTCGCGGTGCGCGAGATGGTCGACCGCGGAGACGCCACGATCGTCGATGTGCGAACCTGCGCCGAGTACGGCAAGGGTCACCTGCCCGGCGCGCTGCACATCCCGTTCACCCACCTCGCGGCGCGCATGCGCGAGATCCCGCGCGACCTGCCCGTGGTGTGCTATTGCCGCAGCGGCAACCGAAGCGCGCGCGCCGCGGCGTATCTCGCGCGGCATGGAATCACCGCGCTCAACATGCGCGGCGGATTCTGGCCATACGCGGGCCGCGGATTCCGCGTCGAGAGCTGATCCACGGCAGGTTGCCCGCGGAGGACAGATCCGCGGGATTCAAAGTCGCGGAATGGAGAGCCGCGGAAAGCCGAATGGCGCAGGGCGATGCACGCCTCTCAAGGCGCGCCAACGCCTTGCGACCTCATGCGGTCGGCGCGGCTGATCGAATCGAACAGCCGGACCTTTCCGAGATAGTCGATCGCAAGCAGCGCGCGCTTGCCGTCGAGCCAGCACACATGCTGGATCGGACGGTCGGACACGGCGAGGGTCACCATGGTCGTGCCCGTTCGAAGGTCCCAGATGCGCACCGTGCCATCGTGACCTCCCGAGGCAAGCAGCATGCCGTCGTCGCTCACATCGACCGTGCGCACCATGTCGCGGTGTCCCGCGAGCTGCAGCGCGCGACCGTCGCCGAGTTCGGACAGACGCGAGGCGTCGCCACGGCCCGTGACCGCGATCTGGCCGGCGAGCATGGGGAAGATCCAGCGCTCCCGCGTCCACTGCGGCAGCGGCGACGAGACCGTCGGATGCGCGCCGACACGACGCAGCACGCCATCGGCAACCTCGAACTCGGTGGCGCTTCCCGGGAAGTCGAACAGCACGAAGCGGTCCTCGGCGGTCCACTCGATCCGGTAGACCGCATTCCCCCCAAGCTGCGCGGGGATCTGAACGACCGAGCCGTCTTCGAGCACGCACGCGACCTGCTCGATGCTGGCCGCCGCCACCCGCCGTCCCAACGGCGACCACGCGACCGCGCCGCTCGAGGTTCGGCGCAGCGGATGCTCCTTCGACGATCCGTCGGCAAGATCGAAGAGGACGAGCGAATCGCCCGTCCATGCGGCCAGCCGCGCGGCCGCGCCGTCGAACTCGGCGACGCGGGTCGGAACCACCGCAGGCAGCGCGATCTCTCGCCAGCGCCCCGTTTCGGGAGCGAGCTCGAACAACCTGCCGTCCATCCCGAGCATCCGCAACCGCTCGGGCCGCCCATCTTGCGCGGGCACGACTCCGAAAGCCGCCGCGATCGGAACAGGACACTGCTGCATGGCCACCGACCACGCGGGCGACGCGTCGATCCGATGCACCGCGTTTCCGATGTTCGCGACGATTCCGCCATCGGCCGCGTACCCGACCGCCCATGCGGGATCATGGCTGTAGACGCCGTACTCACCGAGCTCTCGGCCCGTCGCCGCATCGAACTCATGCACATGCCCGCCGCGATC
>JBJTOV010000370.1:0-2730 GCA_046074745.1 Planctomycetota bacterium
CTTCTACTTCTACGCCCACTTCCACTTCTACTTCTACTTCTACTTCCACTTCCACTATGGCCAGGATGCCGAGCGCGAGATGGCGGTCGAGGTCCTGGTCGTTCGAGCTCGCGAGCACCTGCGCGGGCACATTGCGCTTGAAGTCGGTCACTTCCTCGGGCCGCTCGTCGATCAGGAGCGCCACCAGCTCGACATGCGGATGGTTGCGCTTGATGCCGAAGGCGATGTGCTGCAGGAGCATCGTCTTGCCCGCCTTGGGCGGCGCGACGATGAGGCCGCGGGTGCCGAATCCGATCGGGCAGAAGAGGTCGATCAGGCGGCACGCGGGCGGGCAGCCCTTGTACTCGAGCCCGATGCGCGGCTGCGGATCGAGCGGCGTGTAGTCGGCGAAGGCCTTGCGGTTCGCGTACTCGGCCGCGGGCACGCCCTCGATCGAGATGATGCGCTCGACGGTGGGGCGCGCCGTGCGCGGACCGCGGCGACGGCGCTTCGACCGCTGCACGCGCGCCTCCGCCACGATGCGCTGCGCGGCGCGCAGCGGATACTGCTCGGCGAGCGACTGCGGAACCCACGGATCGTTCGGCGATTCGATCAGGCCATCGCCGAACTGGCGGATGCGGCCATCGGCGTTGCCGGGCCACTCGAGCACGCCCTCGACCTCGAAGGGCGGGGAGAGCGGCGGCGGCTGGTGGCCGTGATGCGGGTGGCCATGCTGCTGGTGGCCATGCTGCGGCCGGCGGTTGGCGCCGTTACCCGAGCCTTCGGTTTGACCGTTGCCGTCGAGTTCGCCGTCCTCGAGGTCATGGACTTCCAGGCCATCGTTCTCCAGGCCATCGCCCTCAAGTCCATCGTCTTCGAGTCCGTCGTCCTCGACGCCGTCGCCGTCGAAGTCACCGCTGTCGCCGTTGGCGTCCTGCGGGCGCGGGTGCTGTGGGCGCGGCTGCTGGTTGCCGCCATGTTGCTGGCCGTGCTGCGCGTTCGGGTTGTTCGGGTCGAACTGCCCGCCGCCACGCCGCCGACGGCGACGGCGCCGCCTGCGCTTGCGACGGCCACCCTCGCCTGGCTCGCCTTCCTGCTGGAAGCCGACCTGGCCTTCGGACGAAGGGTTGCCATTGTTGCCGTTGTTCGCGTGGTTGCGGCTGTCGCCGCGGTTTTCGTTGCGGTTGTCACCGCGCTCGTCACGACGGTTGTCGCCGCCGTTGCGGAACCCGCCGTTCGGGCGGTCGTTGCCGCGGCCGTTCTCGCCACCGTTGAAGCTACCGTTGAAGCCACGCTCGACCGGGCGCTGCTCGTCCGAGCCGCGCGGTTCGGGCTGCGGAAGTCGCGCGGTGGTGTCCACGGCGGGCCGCACGAAGTCGGTGACCTGCTTCACCTCGACGATCGGCGTCTCGATGAACGACGGACGCGCCGCGGGAACGAACGCCGGCTCGGCGGGGGCCACAGGGTTGCTCGAGGCCGCGGGCTTGGACGAAGCCGCAGGCTTGCTCCCAGACTTCGGGGGCTTCGCAGCGGGCGCCTTCGCGGCATCGGCAGCGGGCGGCTTGCCAGCGCTCTTCTTCACAACCGTCTTGGCAGCGGGCGCCGCGGCGGCCGTCTTGGCGTCCTTCTTCGCGGTAGCGGGGGCGGCAGCCTTGACGGGCTTCTTGACGGACTTCTTGACGGGCTTCTTGGCTTCGGCCTTCGTCGCGGCCTTCGCAGTTGCCTTCGCGGGCGCCTTCGCCGCAACCTTCGCCGCAGGCTTGACAGCGTTCTTCGCCGCGGCAGCCTTGCCGGTGGAAGCCTTCTTGCTGGTCTTCTTCACCGCCGACTTCTTGGCGGAATCCTTCTCGGGGCGGTCTTTCGCGGGCATAGGTACAGCCGTGGCTTGGATCGGCGCCCGAACGGCTCTCGCGGCCGTGCACAAGCACGGCGGTCGGTCCTTCAGCTGCGCCAGCATTGCGCGGAGGCCTGCAAGTGGGTCGGTGTCGGCGGGGGCCAGAAGGCCCCACGGGCCGACGGTTCGGAAGCGCGGGGCGCTTCTCCTGAACCGGTTTCCTTGGGCATCGGCGTCGGGGCGGTGCGCCCGCGACCTGCGTAGTCAAACAAAGCGCCAAGGCGCTGTCAAGTCAGCGCTTGAGGGGCTGCGACGCCCCGCGGGCCGCCAAGGCCACCACCACCCGCGCGCCGATCTGCGCGTTGTGCACCAGAACCGCGATGTTCGCCCGCAGCGATGCGCCGCCCGTGGCCCGCGCCACCGCGGAAAGCAGCACGGGAGTGACCTCGGGCCCGTGGATTCCCCCGCGCTCGCACTCGCGCAGGCCCTCGGCCACGGCGGCCTCCATGGTTTCGGAGGGCAGGGCGTCGGACGCAGGCGGCGGCACGCAGAGCAGCATGCCGCGGCTTGGGTAGAAGCGCTGGTGGGCGGCGAAGATCGTGGCGGCCGAGGCCGCGTCGGCCGTGCGGGCGCTCGTCGGCAGCGCCGCGGTGCCCGGCGAGAGAAAGAGCGGGAAGTGCCCCGTGCCGAGCCCGACGGTCGGAACGCCGAGCGTATCGAGCAGCTCGAGCGTGGCGGGAAGGTCGAGGATCGACTTCGCGCCCGCGGTGACGAACATGGTGCCGCCGTCGCGGATCGCCATCAGGTCGGCCGAGATGTCGGGCAGCGCGGCGAAGCCGCGGTGAACGCCGCCGATGCCGCCCGTCGCGAAAACGAGGATCGGCGCAGGAGCAGCCGCGCGGAAGGCGAGGATCGTG
>JBJTOV010000371.1:0-2611 GCA_046074745.1 Planctomycetota bacterium
GCGCACGGTGCCTCGATTTCCTCGGGTCGGCCTACCACGCGCCGTCAAGGACCTCGCCGAGCTGCTCGGTGACCTCGGCCATCGCCTGCTCGTCGAGCCGCGGGTTCAGCACCTCGCTGGGCGCCTCGCCCTCGGCCGCGCCGCGGGGCAGCACTCTCCAGCGCTCGACCCCGTCGGCGGTCGCGGTGCCCGAGACGCGCAGCAGCTTCTTCCGCACCAGCAGCAGCATGAGCACGAAGCGGAACCGCACGCGGTGCGGGCGCTCGTCGCCGCCGAGGCGCTCGAACAGGTCGAGCAGCGTCTGGTCGTCGACGAACCCGCGGCGCTTCTCGCTCGGCCCCGCGACGGTCGACTTCCAGAAGGCGATCACGCCCTTCGGCCGCGGGCCCGAAGCCCAGCCGTCCTCGCTGAAGTCGGCGCGGAAGAGCGGCGCCGACAGATCGTCCTCGCGCTCGACCAGCGCCACGATGCAGGGCGCTCCCGCGACCAGCGGTTGGCCGGTGGCCGCGCACTGTCCGGAGGAGCGTCCGATGTCCCAAGTGGTCGAGATCCTGCTCATGGGGTCGAGATCATACGGGGAGAACCGTATGATCGAGCCCCCCATGCAGGCCCTTCTGGACAGGTCGAGATACGGCGAGGCGCTCGAGGTCATGCTCGAGCTCGCGGTGATCTGGATCGCGGTGTACGCCGTGTTCAGGTTCCTGCGCGGCACGCGTGGCGCGGGCGTGATCAAGGGGTTCCTGCTGATCACGATCGTGCTCGCGCTGCTGGTGCGGGTGCTCGGCGACGCGACCGACAGCTTCCAGCGCCTGCGCTTCCTGTTCGACCGGGCGTTCAACCTGCTCGCGATCCTGCTGATCGTGGTGTTCCAGCCCGAGATCCGCGCGGCGTTCAGCCGGATCGGCCGCACCAAGCTGTTCGCGCGCACCAAGCCCGAATCGGCGGCGCTCGCGGCCGAAATCGGCGAGGCGGCCGAGTTCCTCTCGAAGAACCGCTTCGGCGCGCTGATCGTGATCGAGAAGCAGATCGGCATCGGCGACCTGCTGCGCGGCGGTGTCGAGCTCGACGCGAAGCCGAGCGCGGCGCTGATCGAAAGCGTGTTCTGGCCGAACTCGCCGCTCCACGACCTGGCGCTCGTGATCCGCGGCGGGCGCATCTGGGGCGCGGGCGTGCAGCTGCCGCTTGCCGAGGATGCGGGCGGCGCGGGCGGGCAGCTCGGCTCGCGGCACCGCGCCGCGATGGGCGTCACCGAGGAGTCCGACTGCGTGGTCGTGGTCGTGAGCGAGGAAACGGGCCTGATCCGCATCGCCGAAGGCGGCGCGCTCTCCGAGCCCGTGGCGCGCGAGCGGCTGGCCGACGAACTGGTCGAGCGCCTGTCGCGGCGCAGCGCGATCGTCGACGAAGTGGTGGCGGGCGCGCGCGCCGCGATCAGCACCAAGGACGACGCGAAGGCAGGTGGAGCATGAGCACCCTGCGCCAGCGGCTGCTCGATCTCGCGGGCGTGAACGCGATCACCGCGGTGGTGTGGCTGTATGCCGCGGGCCAGACGCTGCAGACGCGCGTGATCGCCTTCGATGTCGAGATCGAGTCGGGCGACCCCGCGCGCACCACCGTCGAGTCGGCGAGCCCGTACCACCTCTCGGTCGAGATCAACGGCTCGCGACAGGCCGTGCTGCGCGCGACCGAAGCGCTGAGCGGCCGCACGCTGCGACTGCGCACGGGCGCCGACGGCGTTCCCGCCACCGCGGGGCGGCATGAGATCGCGATGCGCGATGTGCTCGAGCTCACACCCGAGGTTCGCGCGCTGAGCGTCGACATCGCGACGGTGACGCCCTCGTCGGCGTCGATCTCCGTGTCGGTGGTGCGCCGAAACTGAGGCGCGGCGTCACTGCTGCACGCGGACCGCGTGATACGCCTTCTTGCCGCGGCGCACCAGGATCACGCCGCCCGGCAGCGCGTGCTCGGCGCGCACGGTGAAGTCGGCGCCGACCTTCTCGCCGTTCACGCTCACCGCGCCGTTCTGCACGAATTCGCGCGCCTCGCGCTTGCTGGCCGCGCAGGTGGTGCCCGTGATGAAGTCGACGATCCCCACGCCCGCCGACAGCGCCGCCGCGGCGACCTCGCTCGACGGGAGATCGGCGGCGATCTCGGCGATCTGCGCGGCGTCGAGCGCCTTCACATCGCCCGAGAAGATCGCCTCGCTGGTCGCGATCGCGCGCGCAAGCTCGGTGTCGCCGTGCGTCATGCGCGTCATCTCGGCGGCGAGCCGCTTCTGCGCCTCGCGCTTTCCGGGATCGTGCGCGAGCGAGTGCGCGAGCGACTGGATCGCGTCGGCGTCGAGGAAGGTGAACCAGCGCAGGAACTTCACCGCGTCGGCGTCGGTCGTGTTCAGCCAGTACTGGTAGAAGCGGTACGGGCTGGTGCGGTCGGCGGTCAGCCAGATCGCGCCCTTCTCGGTCTTCCCGATCTTCTGGCCGTCGCTCGTCGTGACCAGCGGACAGGTCGCGCCGAAGCTCTCGCCCTGCTCGAGGCGGCGGATCAGGTCGATGCCGCTCACGATGTTGCCGAACTGGTCGCTGCCGCCGAGCTGGACCGTGCACTTCTCGGCGCG
>JBJTOV010000372.1:0-5755 GCA_046074745.1 Planctomycetota bacterium
GCCTCACCGTGTGGGGCATGTGGCCGCACGGCGCCGGCTGGCTCACGCGCCACCACTGGGAGCACTACGCGCACTCGGGAGACGAGGCGTTCCTTCGCGCGCGCGCGTGGCCCGCGCTCGGCGCGTGCGCCGAGTTCTACCTCGACTACCTGTGCGAGGACCCCGCGACGGGCAAGCTGGTGTCGGGCCCGAGCTCGTCGCCCGAGAACACCTTCGTCACCGCCGACGGGCAGCAGGCGAACATCGGCATGGGCAACGCGATGGACCAGGAGATCGTGTGGGATGTGTTCACGAACCTGCTCGACGCCGCGAAGGTCCTCGGCAGGAACGACGATCCGCTGGTCGCGCGCGTGCGCCAGGCGCGCGCGCAGCTCGCGTGGCCCGAGATCGGCGCCGACGGGCGGCTGATGGAGTGGGCGCGGCCGTTCGGCGAGGCGGAGCCCGGGCACCGCCACATCTCGCATCTCTACGGGCTGCATCCGGGCGCGCAGTTCAACTGCGACATCACGCCGCAGTACCTCGGCGCGGCGCGGAAATCGCTTGATTTCCGCCTTGCGAACGGCGGCGGCCACACGGGCTGGAGCCGCGCGTGGCTGGTCAACATGTTCGCGCGGCTCGGCGACGGCAAGGCCGTCGAGGACAACCTGCGCGCGCTCCTTGCGAAGTCGACGCTGCCCAACCTGTTCGACGACCACCCGCCGTTCCAGATCGACGGAAACTTCGGCGGAACCGCGGGCATCGCCGAGGCGCTGCTCCAGTCGCATGTGGCCGAGCAGGACGCGTTCGCGCCCGGCAGGCCGCCGCGCTACATCCTCGACATCCTTCCCGCGCTGCCGCCGTCGTGGACGACGGGCGAGGTGCGCGGCCTGCGCGCGCGCGGAGGCGTGACGGTGGCGAAGCTCGCGGGGAACCCGAGCGCGATCCGACTCGAGCTCGCCGCGCCCGGACGCGGATCGATCCGCGTGCGCCCGCCGCTCGGCTGGCAGCTCGCGGGCGCCACGCGCGCGCCCGATGGTTCGTACGAACTGAAGCCGCGGCACGCGTCGGATTTCGCAGCCGATTTCACGCGGCTTCCCGACTGATCGCGCTCACGCCACCACGGCCTGCGCGTCGCCGCGGCAGTCGCTCGCGGCGATGTAGCCGTGCTCGACGCGCATGATGCACTGCGCGCGGCCGAAGCTGATCGACTTCTCGCCCGCGACCTTCACCGCGTGGCCGCGCGCGCGGAGCTCGGCGAGCGTCGCCTCGGGGAAACCGGGCTCGACATCGAGCGCAAGGCCCTCGCTCACCTGCCAGCGCGGCGCGTCGAGCGCGGCCTGCGGGTTCATGCGGTGGTCCTCGAGCAGGCTCGCGATCTGCAGCTGTCCCTGCGGCTGCATGTAGCCGCCCATGCAGCCGAACGCCACATGCGGCCGCGCGGCGCCCGCGGCGTCGCGCCTGACGAGCATGCCGGGAATGATCGTGTGGTACGGCAGCTTGCCCGGCGCGTACTCGTTCACATGGCCGCGCTCGAGCGTGAAGCATGCGCCGCGGTTGTGCATCGCGATGCCCGTGCCCGGGATCACGATGCCCGAGCCGAATCCCGTGTAGTTCGACTGGATGAGCGACACCATGTTGCCGTCGCGGTCGGCGGCGCACAGCAGGATCGTGCCGCCCGTGCGCGGCGGGCCGTGGTCGAAGTCGCGCGCCTTCGCGGGGTCGATCTCGGACGCGAGACGCGCGTGGAACGCGGGGTCGAGCAGCGACTCGGGCGAGACGCGCATCGCGGCGGGGTCGCCCACCTCGCGGTGCGCGGTGCGGAACGCGAGCTTCATCGCCTCGACCGCGACATGCACGGCGTCGGCGCAGTCGGGCGCGAGCTCGGCGAAGCGCGGGTTCGCCTTCGACTGCTCGAGGATCCCGCGCGCGATCTCGGCGGCGATGCCCTGCCCGTTCGGCGGGATCTGCAGCATGCGCGACCCGCCGAACGGCGCCTCGAGCGGCTTCACCCACTGCGGCGCGTGCGCGGAGAGGTCGCGTTCGTCGAGGAATCCGCCTTCGGCGCGCGCGGCGGCGGCGATCGCCTTCGCAAGATCGCCCGCGTAGAACGAGGCGCCCTCGCTGCTCGCGATCGACTCGAGCGTGCGCGCGTGGTCGCCGAGCACGATGCGCTCGCCCGCGCGCGGCGCGCGTCCCTCGGGCGCGAACACGCGCCTCCACTCGGCGAACGACGACATCGACGGATGCGCGCGGCGCCACAGTTCGGCGGTGCGCGGCGCCACCAGAGAGCCGTCGCGCGCGAAGCGGATCGCGGGCTCCATCAGGTCGGCGAAGGGAAGCTTCCCGTAGCGCTTCCAGAGCGCGACCCAGCCCGACACCGCGCCAGGCACGGTGACCGGGCCCCAGCCGCGCATCGACATGCCCGCCTGTCCGTCGAACGCGCTGCGCGGCTGCCGCGCGGGCGAACGGCCCGATGCGTTGAGTCCGACAACCTCGCCGCCGAACACGCACAGCGCGAACGCGTCGCCGCCGATGCCGTTGGTCGTAGGTTCGAGCACGGTCATCGCCGCCGCGGTGGCGACCGCGGCGTCGGCCGCGCTTCCGCCGCGGCGAAGAATCTCGACGCCCGCCTGCGCCGCCAGCGGCTGGCTGGTCGCCACCGCCATCGAGCCGCACACGGCGGGCCTGCGCGCGTCGTAGGGCAGCCGCCAGTCGATCGCTGCGTCGCCTTCGAGGTCCGAGATCGGCGCTTCGTGCATGAGCGCAGCCTACCCTGAGCGGCCGCGGGCCCATGCGCCGCTGTGGTACAAAACGCCACGCCTCGCGCCACCGCGCGGCCGAAACGCAGAGGATCACCGATGGCCGGAGTCAAGCAACCCTCGGACAAGAGCCACTTCCTGCTTCCCGATCTCGGCGAAGGCCTGGCCGAGGCCGAGCTGATCAGCTGGAAGGTGAAGGCGGGCGACACCGTGAAGGAGTCGCAGACGCTGGCCGAGATGCAGACCGACAAGGCGCTGGTCGAGGTGCCGTCGCCGTGGGCGGGCACGGTGACCGAGCTCTGTGGCAACGAAGGCCAGATCATCAAGGTCGGCGCGGTGCTGGTGCGCTACGGCGCGTCGAAGGGCGCTGCGGCGGCCGCGCCGGTGGCGGCCTCCGCGAGCAACGGCAACGCGTGCATGTCGAGCCAGATCGCGGCAGGCGCCGCGTCGGCCGCGGGCGATCAGGGCACCGTTGTCGGCACGATGGCGGGCACGCTCACCGTGAGCGACCGCTTCGCGCGCCGCGCGCCCGAGACCATCGAAGTCGTGCGCGAGGGCAAGGCGATGGCCACCCCCGCCGTGCGCGGGCTTGCGCGCAAGTTCGGCGTCGACATCCAGAAGGTTCCGGGCACGGGCCGCGGCGGGCGCGTGACCGCGAGCGATGTGGCCGCGTTCGCCGAGGGCGGCGCCACCGCGGCGGCCGCCGGCGGATTCGCGCCGCGCGCGGCGGCCATCGCGCCGGGCTCCGTGTACATCGACCAGAACGATGTGGCGCAGCGCGTGCCCTTCCGCGGCGTGCGCCGCAAGATCGCCGAGGCGCTGTCGCGCAGCGTGCAGACGGCCGTCCACTTCACCGTGGTCGACGAGGCCGATGTCACCGCGCTCGACGCGAAGCGCGCCGAGTACTCGAAGGTCGTGGGCGAGAAGCTCTCGATGCTGCCCTTCATCATGACGGCCCTGTGCCGCGCGCTGAAGAAGCACCCGAGCCTGAACGCCGTGGTCGACGACGCGAAGGGCGAGATCATCCTGAAGTCGTCGGTGAACCTCGGCTGCGCCGTCGACACCGACGCGGGCCTGATGGTGCCCGTCATCCGCGGCGCGCACGGCATGGCGCCCGTGCAGCTGGCGCAGGCCGTGAAGTCGCTCGCCGCGAAGTGCAAGGACCGCACGATCGCGCGCGAAGACTCGCTCGGCGGCACCTTCACGATCTCGAATGTCGGCAGCTACGGCGGCATGTTCGCCACGCCCGTCATCAACTATCCCGAGGTCGCCATCCTGGCCGCGGGCCGCGCCAAGGAGCGCGTGTGCGTGAAGGGCGGCAAGTTCTACGCGGGGCTCGTGCTGCCGCTGTCGCTGTCGTGCGACCACCGCGTGGTCGACGGCGCGGAAGGCGCGCGCTTCCTGAACACCGTCGTGAAGCTGCTCGAGGATCCCGACGCGCTCCTCGCCTGAGCCGCTCCGCATGCGCGCCGCCGCCAGCATCGCCGTTCCCCGCGCCGTTCCCTGCGCTGTCCTTTGCACCATCGCCGCCTTCGCCTGCGGCGCGCCCGCGGGCTGCGCGTCGAAGGCGCTCGTCTACCGCCACACGCCCGAGCGCGACGCGGTGCCCGTGATCGAGGCCTCGCGCGGCTCGACCTATGTGGCCGAGCTGCCGTACGCGGCGGGAACGGGCTATGCATGGACCGCCTCGCGCTACGACGAGAAGCTGGTGCAGCTGGTCTCGCGCCATACGCGCGACACGAGCGGCCGACCCGATGTCGTGGGCGGCAGTCTGGCCGAGGACTTCACCTTCGAGCTGCGCCGACGCGGCGAGACGGTGATCGTGTTCGAGCTGAAGCGCCCGTGGGAGCCTGACAACGCGGCGGATGTGCGCTCGGTGCGCATCAAGATCGACTGACCGAGGACGGCGGCGCACGATGGAGACCGGGACCACTGCCACGATCGCCGGCGAATGCCGCGTGTTCCTCGCCTTCGAGGCGGGATACGCGGTCGACCTCGAGCGCGCCGCCACGCGGTTTCCCGCGAGCGCGCGCGAGGCGCTGCCGCCGAGCAGGCGCCTTCCCGCCGACAGCGATTTCTCGCAGAAGCCGCTGCGCGTCGCGGTGGCGCGCGCGCCGATCGCGCTCGGCGCGTGGAGCACCGCCGCCGATGTCGAGGCCACGGTGTACGACTTCGGCGCGGTCTCGGTCGCGTTCCGCATTGCGTTCGCGGGCTCGCTCGAGTCGCTCCGTCCGCTCGCGGCCGCGCTCTGGAACAACGCGGTGCTCGCCGCCGAGGCGCGCGCGGTGGTCGAGCAGCTTCTCGCCACGCTCGGCGACGCCGTCGTGCGGCCCGAGCTTCGCGCGGGCGCCGAGGACTATGTGGTGTTCACGGTCGATCCGGCGTCGTGCGGGGCGGTGTCGGTCGACGCGCTCGGCGCGACGAGCCTGGCCGCGCTGCTCAGGCTCGAGGATGGCCCGCTCTCGGCTGAAAGCGCCGCCGACGCGGTGTCGCAGGCGCTCAGCTACGCGCCGCGCGACCTCGTGCTCGTCGACTGGGCGGCGGCGCTCGTGGTCGACGCCGAGCCCGCGGCCACGCTCGCGGTGCTCGAGCTCGCGAATGTCCAGCTCGTCGAGCTCAAGCATCTCGACGCCGAGCTCGACCGCGGCCTCGACCAGGTATGGGCGCGCGTGAGCGACCGCTCGCTCTTCTCACGCCTCCGACTGCGCGGCAACCTGCGGCGCCTCGCCGAGCTCGAGCTCGAGGGCGCGGCGCTCTTCGACAGCGTGGTGAACGCGCTCAAGCTCTTCGGCGACCAGCACCTCGCGCGCGTGCAGCGCTCGGCCGCGCGGCGCTTCCGCATCGACGACTGGGAGCAGAGCGTCTCGCGCAAGCTCGCGACGCTCGGCTCGATCAGCGAGCGCCTCGAGGCGCGTCAGTCGCAGTACCGCAGCGAGCTGCTCGAGTGGATCATCATCGCGCTGATCGCGTTTGAGATCGTTCAAGCACTCTGGTGACGCCGCACGAGAAGAGCGAGC
>JBJTOV010000373.1:0-4693 GCA_046074745.1 Planctomycetota bacterium
CGCGCGAGCCGCGGAGATCCTCGCGGCGGGTGCGGAAACGCCTGTGATCGCGCGCGAGGACTTGCGCGGGGAACCGCGCGGGCAACGCCGCGAGGAACGGTCCACGACCACGAAACCGCTGCCGCCCGAGCCGCACCACCTCGCCTATGTGATCTATACCTCGGGCACGACCGGAAAGCCGAAGGGCGTGGAGATCGAGCACCGTTCGATCCTCAACCTCGTCGAAAGCGACATCGCCGCGTTCGCGCTTCAGTCTTCCGACCGCGTCGCGCAGGGTTCGTCGGCCAGCTACGACTCGAGCGTCGAGGAGATCTGGCTCGCGTGGGCGGTCGGCGCCGCGGTCGTCGTGATGGACGACGCGACCGCGCGGCTCGGCCCCGATCTCCTGCCGTGGCTCGTGCACGAGCGGATCACGGTGCTCTGCCCACCGCCGACGCTCTTGCGCACGCTGGCTTGCGAAGATCCGCAGCGCGCGCTGCCCGCGCTGCGCATGCTCTATGTCGGCGGAGAGGCGCTGCCGCAGGACATCGCCGACCTCTGGTCGCGCGGCCGCAGGCTCGAGAACGGCTACGGGCCCACCGAATGCACCGTGACCTGCCTCCGCTCGACGGTGCGCGCTGGCGAGCCCGTCACGATCGGACGCGCGATCGCGGGCTCCTTCGCGGCGGTCGTCGATCCCGACGATCCGCGGCTGCGCGAAATCACCGATGAATCGCGAGGCGAGCTCGTGGTGGGCGGCGCCTCGCTCGCACGCGGGTACCGCGGACAACCCGAGACCACCGCCGCGCGATTCATCGTGCACCCGACGCTCGGCCGCGTCTACCGCACGGGCGACCTCGTGCACCGCGATGACCGCGGCGACTTCCACTACCACGGCCGCATCGACGCGCAGGTCAAGCTGCGTGGCTACCGCATCGAGCTCGGCGCGGTCGAGGCGCGGCTTGCGGCGCATCCATCGGTGCGCGAGGCGGCCGCGACCGTCGAGGGCGAGGGCGCGCGGCGCAGGCTGGTCGCGCATGTCGTGCTCGCGCCCGGCGCTCCGCTCGAGCCCGAGGCTCTGCGTGCGTTCGTGCAAGAGGAGCTTCCGCCGTACATGGTGCCCGCCGCGATCGCGGCGATCGAGGCGGTTCCACGGTCGCTCGGCGGAAAGCTCGACCGCATGCGGCTTCCCACGATCGACCGCACGGGCGACGCGGCTGCCGGCGGCGCGGCGCCCGAAGGAGACACCGAGCGCGCCGTGGCCGCGGCCATCGCGCAGGCGCTTGGCCTTCCCTCGGTTCCGGCCGACGCCGACCTCTTCGACGATCTCGGCCTCGACTCGCTCACCGCGGCGATCGCGATCTCCGCGATGCGGCGCGGCGCGGCTCTGCCGCAGGCGACGGTGCGCATGGCCTACATGCACCGCACGGTGCAGGCGCTTGCCTCGGCGATCGACGCGGCGGCGACCCGCAGCGCTCCGCGGAGGAGCGCTCCCCCGCCGCCTGCGGTCGGCCGGTCGCGGCCGATGGCGGCGGCGCTCTGCCAGTGCGTGTTCCTCGCCATTCTGCTGCTCGCGGCGTCGCAGGTGGCGTGGATTCCGAATGCAGGCGCGGTGCTTGCGGGCGCGGTCGAGGGCGGCGCGGCGCAGGTCGCCTTGCTCGCGACGCTGGCCGCAGGTGCGATCACCGCGTATGCGCTGGTCACGCTCGCGCTCGCGGTGGCCGCGAAGTGGCTGCTGATCGGCCGCTATCGCGCGATGCGCGTGCGTGCGTGGAGCGCATGGCATGTGCGCCACTGGATCGTGGTGCGCCTGGCGGCCCTTGCACCGTGGGACCTCCTTGAACTGACGCGGCTCGCACCGATCTCGCTTCGCCTGTTCGGCGCGCGCATCGGCCGCAATGTGCACATCCACCGCGGCGTGCGGCTGACCGACGGCGGCTGGGACCTGCTCGTGCTCGAGGACGACGCGACGATCGGCCAGGACGCGTGCCTGCGCACGATGGAGCTCGAATCGGGGTGCCTGGTCTTTGGCCCGATCACCGTGCGGCGCGGCGGAACGCTCGAGACGCGCGCAGGCATGTCGCCTGGCGCGGAGCTCGGCGCGGGAAGCATCGTGCGGCCACTCTCGAACCTCGAGGCGGGCACCGTGCATGCGCAGAGCGTGCTCGACGGCGTGCCCGCGGTCGCGGTGGGCGCCGCGCCTTCCGTTCCGCGCGTCGCTGCGGCGCCATCGATGTCCGCGCGCGTCGCACTTTCGTCGATCCTCGCGCTTGCGGTCTTCGCCGTGCTCGCGCTTCCGTGGGCGGCGGCGTTCCACCTGTCGGGCCTGCACGCCGACGGCGGGCTGCATGCAGAGTTCTTCGCGCAGGACTCGCTGCTGCCGAGCCTCGGCGGCATCGTCCGCCTGTCGATTGCCGTGGCCATCGCGGGCGTGCTCACGGTGCTCCTGCTCGCGCTCTCCGTGCGTGCGCTTGGCCGGGCCCCGAGCGGCGTGTTCGCGCTCGGCTCGCCCGCATCGTTGCGGATCTCGATGCAGTCCGCGATGGTCGAGGCGGCGGGCAAGTGGCTGTCGGGCACGCTGATGTGGCCCGACTGGCTGCGCCTCGCGGGCGCACGCATCGGGCGCGGATGCGAGATCTCGACCGTCACCGATGTCGTCCCGTCGACCGTGTCGATCGGCGACGAGACCTTCTTTGCCGACGGTATCTACCTCGGCGGGCCGCGGCTGCACGCGGGCACGGCCACGCTCGAGCCCGTGGAGCTCGGCCGATCGTGCTTCGTCGGAAACCACGCGGTGCTGCCCTCGGGCACGCGGCTCGCCGACGGAACGCTCGTCGGGATCTCGACGCGCGGCGACGCGCTGCCGCACGAGCCGGGCGCATCGTGGTTCGGACATCCTGCGTTCCGCCTGCCGAACCGCGAGATCGTCGGCATGCCGCGCGCGCTCACCCACGATCCATCGCTGATCCGACGCGTGAACCGCTGGATGTGGGAGCTTGCGCGGTTCCTGCTGCCGATCGGCCCGGCGTTCGTGGGCCTGGCGTGGTTCCGCGCGATGGAGATCGCGGAGGCGTCGATGGATCCGCTGTGGTTCAGGCTTGTCGCGCTCCCGCTCGGCGTGCTCGCGGCGCTTGCGTCGCTCGCCGCCGCGGTGCTCGCGATGAAGTGGCTTCTCGTCGGCCGCGTGCGGCCCGGAACCCACGCGCTGTGGAGCTGCTGGTGCAGCCGCTGGGACTTCCTCTATGTCGCGTGGGGCATGTGGGCGAGCGTGCCGCTCGGATTTCTCGAAGGAACGCCGATGCTCGTCGGCTATCTGCGCGCGATGGGCTGCCGCATCGGGCGACGCGCGCTCCTCGGCCACGGCTTCGCGCATGTGGTCGACCCCGACATGCTGCGGTTCGGCGACGATGTGACCGTCGACGCGCTGTTCCAGGCGCACACCTTCGAGGACCGCGTGCTGAAGGTCGCCCATGTCGACCTGCGCGACGGCTGCTCGGTGCTGCCGAACACGGTGATCCTGTACGGCGCCGACATCGGCGCGGGTGCGACCGTCGCCGCCCACTCGGTGGTGATGAAGCGCGAGCAGCTCGAGGGCGGGCGGCGCTATCAGGGCGTGCCGACGGTGCCTGCCTGAGTTCACCCGTGCACGGGTGGATCGATGCCGATCGCGCGGCGGATGTCGCTGATCGGCGTGCGCAGGTCCTGCAGGATGATCCAGCCGAGGAGCAGCACGGGCGGAACCATGCTGAGGTGCGGATGCCTCAGGAAGACCAGCGTTCCTGCGGCGCTGCCCGCGATGAACGCGACCGCGATCGAGGCGAGAAGGCGCAGCCGCCTGCGCGCCGCGACGCGAGGCGCCGATGACGGCGGCTCGCCCGCGGTTCGCTCGAGCAGCCGCTGCGCCGACTCGTGGCCGAGGTCGGTGAGGATTCCCGTAAGGTGCGTGGTGCGCACGATGCCGCTCGAGATCAGCGTCACCATCGCGTTCTGCACCCCCATGGCGGCGGCCGCGACGAGCGCGCGCCACCAGAGTCCCGCGCCCGTCTCGAGCATCGCAGGATCGTGCAGGTCGACGCCGACCGCGAACACGGCGAGCAACGCGAGCTCGATGGCCGCGGGCGCCACATAGATCGAGCGCCAGCCGCGGCGGCGCGCGGTTTCGACCGCGAGACCCGAAACGAACGCGCCCGCGACGAAGGCTGCGAGCAGCCCGACGAGCAGCGCCGCCGCGCGCATGTCGCCCATCGCCAGATCGCGTCCGACGAATCCCGCATGGCCCGTCATGTGGCTTGCGACCGTGCCGCAGGTGAAGACGGCCACGATGTTCACCCAGCCCGCGATGGCGGCGAGGGACACCGCGAGGCGCGATTCGAGCACGACCGGCGGGAGAATCGAGCGTGTGGCGGAGGATCGCATCACGGTGCGCGGTTCATCATCGGCCCGAAGGCGCCGCGGGCGCGATCATCGGGGTTGCGGCCGCATCGCGGCAAGCGGAATGCGCCTCAGGCGCAGGCTGTTGAGGACGACGCTCACGCTCGAGAGCGCCATGGCCGCACTCGCTGCGACAGGCGGCAGCGCGGCGGCCGCCGCCAGCGGGATGAGCACGAGGTTGTAGCCGAAGGCCCACGCGAGGTTCTGTCGGATCACCGCAAGCGTGTGGCGCGAGAGCGCGACCGCGGGCGCGAGCCGCGCGAGCCCCGACGCGACGAGCACG
>JBJTOV010000374.1:0-5071 GCA_046074745.1 Planctomycetota bacterium
GGCTCGCCGCCCGCGGCGCGCAGGCTGGTCTCGTCGACGCAGAAGCCGTGGTTCTGGCTGGTGATCTCCACCCGGCCGGTCAGAAGGTTGCGCACGGGCTGGTTGGCGCCGCGGTGACCGAACTTGAGCTTCCAGGTGGTCGCGCCGAGCGCGAGGGCGAGCAGCTGGTGGCCGAGGCAGATGCCGAAGGTCGGCACCTCGCCCGCCACCTCGCGCAGGGTGGCGATCACGGTGTGGACCACCGCAGGGTCGCCGGGGCCGTTCGAGATGAACAGGCCGTCGGGCTTGCGGGCGCGGATGTCGGCCGCGGTCGCCGTGTGGGGCAGGAACTCGACATCGCAGTTCCGCTCGACCAGATGGCGGTAGATGTTGCGCTTCGCGCCGCAATCGATGGCGACGACCTTGAATCGGGAGCCGGGCGCGCGTCCTGCGGGGACGGGCTTCGCCTCGACGAACAGACCGCCCCGCGGGGCCCACTCGCCAAGGGCCTCCTCGTAGCGGCCGCTGCATGCGGGCGAGACCTTGGCGGCGAGGTTGGCGCCCGCCATCGAGGGGATCGCGCGCGCGCGGGCCACGAGGTCGAGGTCGGAGGCGTCGGCGAGGGCCACGGTCGAGATCACGCCGCGCATGGCGCCGCCCGTGCGGAGGCGCCGCACCAACGCGCGGGTGTCGACGCCGTGGATCGCGGGAATTCCAGCATCCTCGAGCCAATCCGACAGCGAGCGCACCGAGCGCTGGTTCGAGGCGATCTGCGACAACTCGCGCACCACGAACCCCGCCACGCAGGGCTTCGCGCTCTCGATGTCCTCGGCCGCGACGCCGTAGTTGCCCATCTCGGTCGCGGTCATGGTGAGGATCTGGCCCGTGTACGACAGGTCGGTCAGCGCCTCCTGGTAGCCGCACATCGCGGTGTTGAACACGACTTCGCCCGCGCCCTCGAGGTCGCGGAGCGAACCGCCGAATGCGTGACCGTGGAAGACCGTGCCGTCCTCAAGGGCAAGGCGCGCGAGTTTCGTCGTGGGCATAGCCCCGAAGTGTAGCGCAAGGTATTCTCGCGGGACCGTGGTGTTTCCCGCGATTTCCATCCTCGCGGCGGCGTTGGCGCTCGGGCCCGCGCGTGATGCGCCGCCTGCAGGCGCGCCCGCGCGCATCGACTTCACCCGCGATGTGCGCCCGATCCTGTCCGACCGCTGCTTCGGCTGCCACGGTCCCGACGCGGGCGCTGGTCGCAAGGCGGGGCTGCGGCTCGACACGCCCGAAGGCGCGTATGCCGTGCTGTCGAGCGGGCTTCGGGCGCTCGTGCCTGGAGACCTCCATGCAAGCGAGGCTGCGCGACGCATCCGCTCGGACGACCCCGACGAGGTGATGCCGCCGCCCGAGCTGAAGCGGCCGCTCACCGAGGCGGAGCGCGGCGTTCTGCTGCGGTGGATCGAGGAAGGCGCGGAGTACAGGCCGCACTGGGCGTTCGTGGCGCCCGTCGCGCCGCGGATCCCCGTCGAGGTTCGGCCGGACGGCTGGGCGCGCGACCCGATCGACATCCTCGTCCGCGCGCGGCTCGAGGCCGCGGGCCTTGCGCCTGAGCCGGAGGCCGACCGCGCGGTGCTCCTGCGGCGCGCGAGCCTTGCGCTCACGGGATTGCCGCCGACGCCCGCGGAAATCGACGCCTTCGTGGCCGATGCCGCGCCCGACGCCTTCGAGCGCCGCATCGACGCCATGCTCGACTCGCCGCGCGCCGCCGAGCACCGCGCGGCCGTGTGGCTCGACCTCGCGCGCTTCGCCGACACCTTCGGCTACCAGTCGGACGGCGACGCGTTCACCTGGCCGTGGCGCGACTGGCTGCTCGAGGCGCTGCGCGCGAACATGCCGTACGACCGCTTCGCGACGGCGATGGTCGCGGGCGACCTCGTGCCCGCGGACTCGCGCGCCGAGCGGCAGGCGAACCAGGTCGCGAGCGCGTTCAACCGCCTGCACCGCATGACCGAGGAAGGCGGCTCGATCTCCGAGGAGTTCCGCCAGGAGGGGATCGCCGACCGCGTGTCGACCTTCGGCACGGCGTTCCTCGGGCTTACGCTCGAATGCGCGCGCTGCCATGACCACAAGTACGACCCCGTGCCGACGCGCGAGTTCTACGGCCTCGCCGCGATGTTCGGCCGGATCGACGAGAACGGGCTCAAGAGCTACGCACACCACTTCAGCGCGCCGCCGCCGTTCGTGAGGCTGGCGAGCGACGAGCAGGCCGCGCGCGAGAAGGAGCTGCGCGCGGATCGCGGCAAGGCGCTCGGTGCGCTCATGCGCGCCGGCACCGAGGCGCTCGAGCGCGCGGTGGACGACGGGCTGATCGATCTGCCCGCGCCGACCGAGGTTCCCGCACCCGCCGCGCGCTACGCGTTCGAGGAGCTCGCCGATGGCCGCACGCCGAACGCGGTCGACGCCGCGAAGCCCGCGACGACCGACCGCGCGCGCCCCGAGCAGCTGGGGCAGGTGGCGCTCGGCGAGGGCCGCGTGGGCCGCGCGCTCGCCTTCGACGGCGACGGCGGCGTCTCGCTCGCGGGTCTTGCGGGCTTCACGCGCCACGACCCCGTCAGCGTCGCCTTCTGGATCAAGCCGGGCGAGCGCAACGCGCGCGCCGCGGTGCTGCACACCTTGGCTTCTACACGAACGACGCCGACGGCTCGGGGCTCGAGCTGCTGATCGTCGACGGACGCCTGCGCTGGAGCGTGATCCACCTGTGGCCGGGCAGCGCGGCGAGCGTCGAGACGAAGGACGCGCTTCCCGTCGGCGCATGGACGCACATCGTCGCGACCTACGACGGAACCTCGCTCGCCGCGGGCCTGCGGCTCTTCGTGAACGGCCGCGACGCGAAGCCGCGGACCGTGCGCGACGGGCTCGACGGCAACATCGCGGGCGCCACGATGGAGCTCGGATCGCGCTCGCGCGACGCGGGGTTCCGCGGCGGCGCGGTCGACGAGCTCGCGGTGTGGCGCGTGGCGCTCACGCCTGCGGAGGCCGCGCTCGCCGCAGGCGCCGTTCCCGATGCGGGCGCGAACCTCGAGCATGCGGTCGCGCGCGCGACGGAGGACGAGACCGAGGCCTGGCGAGCGGCGAACCGCGCGTACACGGCGCATCTCGACACGATGCCCGCGTTCATGACGATGCGCGACTCGCCGTTCGCGGCGCCGACCTCTGTGCTGACGCGCGGCGCGTACGACCAGCCCGACCGATCGCAGGAGGTCGCGGCGGGAGCGGTGCAGGCCGTGCTCGCACGGGATTTCCCGCGCGGCGCCACGCGGCTCGACCTCGCGAACTGGCTGGTCGACCCCGCGAATCCGCTCGCCGCGCGCGTCGAGGTGAACCGCCTGTGGACGCAGGTCTTCGGACGCGGCCTCGTCGAGACCAGCGAGAACTTCGGCGTGAACGGCGCGGCGCCGACGCATCCCGAGGTCCTCGACCTGCTCGCGCACGACTTCGCGCGCGGTCATGGCGGCACGCCTGCGTGGGACACGCGCGCGCTGCTCAAGCGGCTCGTCCTGAGCGCGACCTTCCGGCAGCGCTCGTCGGCAAGCGAGGAGAAGCGCGCGCGCGATCCGCGCAACGAGCTGTTCGCGCGCGGACCGAGCGCGCGGCTCTCCGCGGAGCAGCTGCGCGATTCGGCGCTCGCCGCATCGGGCCTGCTCGTCGAGAAGCTCGGCGGGCCGAGCGTGAAGCCGTGGCAGCAGCCGGGGCTCGTCGGCGAAGCGGGCGGGCCCGGCGGCTACACGCCGGACACGGGCGACGCGGCGCACCGCCGCAGCGTGTACACCTTCAGGAAGCGCACGGTGCCGCCGCCGACGATGCTCGCGTTCGACGCGGGTTCACGCGAGGCGTGCATGCCGCGGCGGAGCGCCACCAACACGCCGCTGCAGGCGCTCGCGATCCTCAACGACCCCGTGTTCACCGAATGCGCGCAGGCGCTGGCCGCGCGCACGGTGCGCGAGGTCGCGGCGCGCGACGGCGCGAACGACGCGGCCGCGCTGCGGAACCTGCGCATCGCGCATGCGTTCCGCCTCGCGTGCACGCGCATGCCGAGCTCCGCCGAGCTTTCCGCGCTCCTCGCGCTCGTCGGCTCGCAGACCGACGCGTTCCGCGCAAACCCCGAGGACGCGGCAAAGGCCGCGGGCGCCGCGCGCGGCACCGAGGGCGCCGACGACGCCGAGGTCGCCGCGCTCGTCCTCGCGTGCTCCACCATCCTCGCGGGCGACGGGTTCATGATGTCGCGATGAACGCATGAACGGCAGGGAAACCGAGGAACGCATGACGACGCCGCGCGACACGCCCACCTACGACGAGCTGATGCGGCCGTCGCGCCGGCACTTCCTCGGCGCGTCCGCGCTTGGCCTCGGCGCGATGGCGCTTGGCGACATCCTCGGCGCGCGCAGCGCGTCCGCGCAGGACGCGGCGGCGGGCGGCGCGACCGCAGGCCCGCTCCTCTCCGCGCCGCACTTCCCCGCGAAGGCGAAGCGCGTGATCTACCTCTTCCAGTCGGGCGGCCCTTCGCAGATCGAAACGCTCGACCCGAAGCCGCGCCTGCGCGAGATGCACGGACAGCCCCTGCCCGACAGCGTGCGCGCGGGCCAGCGGCTGACCGGCATGAGCGGCTACCAGGCCGCGCTGCCGCTCGCGGGATCGTTCACGCCGTCGCGCCGCCACGGGCGCGCGGGCATCGAGCTCGGCGATGTGCTGCCGCACACCGCGCGCATCGTCGACGACCTGTGCGTCGTGCGCTCGATGCACACCGAGGCGATCAACCACGACCCCGCGATCACCTTCTTCTGCTCGGGCCACCAGATCGCGGGCCGGCCCTCGATGGGCGCGTGGCTCAGCTACGGGCTCGGCTCGATGAACCGCGACCTGCCCGGCTTCATCGTGCTCGTGTCGAAGGACGCGAACCGCGACCAGCCGCTCTACGCGCGGCTTTGGGGCCCGGGATTCCTGCCGAGCGAGCACCAGGGCGTGCAGTTCCGCGCGGGAAAGGAGCCGGTTCTGGCGCTCTCGAACCCCGAGGGCGTCTCTCCGCACGCGCGCCGCGCGATGC
>JBJTOV010000375.1:0-14170 GCA_046074745.1 Planctomycetota bacterium
GACGCGCTCGCCGAGGCCCACAACAAGCCCGATCAGAAGGGCGCCGCCGCGCGCGTCGATGTCCCCGACGAGCGCATCTTCGGCGGCCTCGACGGCTACCAGAAGGTGCTGGCGATGAAGGATGTCGACCTCGTCATCCTCGCCACCTGCCCGGGCTTCCGCCCCATGCACGTCACCGCCGCCGTCGCCGCGCGCAAGCATGTCTTCGCCGAGAAGCCCGTGTGCGTCGACACCGCGGGCTACCACATCTGCTGCGCCGCCCACGACATCGCCAAGCAGCAGGGCACCGCGATCGTCACGGGCACCCAGTACCGCAGGCAGGCGAGCTTCGTCGAGGGAGTCCAGCGGATCCGCGACGGCATGATCGGCGAGGTCGTCGGCATGACCGCGCGCTACTGCTCGAACGGCATCTGGTACCGCGAGCGCAAGCCCGGCATGAGCGACATGGAGTACCAGATCTACAACTGGATGCATTTCACCTGGCTCTCGGGCGACCAGATCGCCGAGCAGGCCGTGCACAACATCGACATCATCCACTGGGTGATGGGCGGGCCGCCCGTGCGCGCGTTCGCGTCGGGCGGCCGCTGGAACCGGCCCGCCGACAGCGAGATGTGGGACTCGATGTCGGTCGACTACGAGTTCGAGGGCGGACGCATCTGCTCGTTCAACTGCCGCCACTGGCCGAACAGCGACAACGCGTTCGACAATGTCGTGTACGGCTCGAAGGGCGTGGCCACGCTGCGCGCGTTCAATGACGGCTCGCGAATCGTCGACCGTTCGGGCAAGGAGCTTTGGAGCACGAAGGGCGACATCGGCAAGGCCTACCGCGAGGAGCACCGCGCGCTGGTCGAGTCGGTGGTGGCGGGGCGGCCGATCGTCGAGCTGCGGCAGACGGCCGAGGCCTCGATGATGGCCATCATGGGCCGCGAGGCTGCGTACTCGGGCCAGACCGCGACCTGGGACTTCATGACCACGAGGTCGAAGCTCAACCTGTTTCCGTCGAAGATCGAGATTCCCGGCGAGGCGCCCACGCCCATGGTGCGCAAGCCAGGCGAGTACCGATTGGTGTGACGCGCGGATCGTCGACCGCGACGAGCAGAGACAGACGAGGAAAAACAAACGAGGGGCTGGCGTTGGCCAGCCCCTCGTGATTTCCCGGAAGGGTGGACGCTTACTTCAGGCGGCGGCGCATGAAGCCGACACCGAGCAGACCGGCCGCGGCGAGCGCGACGGGCATCGGCACGGGAACCACCGAGGGCGGGCAGGCCACGACCTTGTCGGACATGCCGTTGTTGAAGCCGCGGAAGCGGGCGGCGAACGGATACTTGTTGTCCTCGCCGGGCTCGCAGGTGCAGTCGCCGTCGAAGAAAGATGCAGCGGAGAGGCCCGCGAGCACGCTGTCCGAGCCGTCCACGCAGAAGGTGAACGATGCGGAGTCACCCGCTGCGATGCCAGGATGCGGATTGCCGCCACCAAGCCAGTCTCCGCCAAGCGCGGCACCCCAGTCGAAATTGCCATAGGGCGATCCCGATGCGTTCTGGATGAGCTGCCACGAGGCGTTCGGCGCTCCGCAGAGCGACAACGAGAACGCGCCCGGCACGACATTGAACGCAAAGCCCGTCAGGTAGCCGCCGTTTGCGAGCGGCGACGAGTTGTTCAGATTGACGGTCAGCGTGCCGCTGCCGCCACCCGAGTACGACCACGACATCGATCCCGTGAAGGCGGCGATGCCTTCGGTCGAGATGTCGCTTCCCGAGAAGTTGATCGTGTCCGCTGCAGCAGCGCTGGCGACAAGGGCCGAGAGAACGAACGCACCACCATTCATGATGAGACTCCTTTGCGGAGGCGGCAGACGAAGGGCCGCCAATGCGAGTTCAACATGGAGTCAAACGGACTTCAGTCAAATGACTGCGCGCAATTGCCTGAAAACAAGGCATTTCCGATTATGCAGCCCCGAAAGGCGAAGGGCCCCGCGCGCGGCGGAGCCCTTCGGAATGGACACAAGAAACCCTCCGCGCCCACGCGCGGAGAACTGCGCTACGCGCAGCGGTTCGCGAGCGTCAGCTCACTTGATGCGACGGCGCATGAAGCCGACGCCGAGCAGGCCAGCGGCCGCCAGGGCGACGGGCATCGGAACCGGCACCACCGACGGCGGGCAGGCGACGACCTTGTCGGAGCCACCATCGTTGAAGCCGCGGAAGCGGGCAGCGAACGGATAGCGGTTCTCCTCGCCGGGCTCGCAGGTGCAGTCGCCGTCGAAGAACGACGACGCCGACAGCCCCGAGACGATCGAGTCGTCGCCCTTCACGCAGAAGGTGAAGACGCCCGTATCGCCGACAGCGATGCCCGCGTTCGGGCTGCCGCCGCCGAGGAAGTTTCCACCGAGCGCAGCGGCCCAGTCGAAGGTTCCGTAGGGCGAGCCCGACGCGTTCTGCTGGATCAGCCACGACGCATTCGGTGCACCGCACAGCGTCAGGTTGAGGCCCGTGAACGAGGTGTTGAAGGCGAAGCCGGTGAGCTTGCCTCCATTCGACGCGACGGAGGTGTTCGTCAGGCTGACGACGAGGGATCCCACGCCGCCACCCGAGTAGTTCCAAGTCATCGACCCCGTGAACGAGGCCAGATTCTCCGTCGAGACCTCAGAACCCGAAAAGGTAATGGTGTCCGCGCACGCGACGCTGGCAGCCAAGGAAGTGGCCAGCACCGCAGCCGATGCTGCAATCATCTTTCTCATGTTCTCTCCGATACGACTAAACGTCATCTTCCGGCGCAACGGCGCCTTCCACCAAGCGGGATTGTAGCGACTGCGCGATGCCTGTCGAGTGGACTGAGCGAGATTTGCAATTTCAAGTCTTGTAAGGCAAGGGAGTTATCCCGCATTCATGGTTCTCGGACAGTGGCGCGCCCTGCGTCAGATCCATCGTCGGCGGGAGTGCCCGACACGGCGTGACCTTCGAAGGTTCGCGATACTGCCGACATGCAGACCGACGGATCCTCGGGAAACTCGTGGCGCGCTCGGCGACGAAGGTCGCTCTTCCGGCTCGCGCTCAGCATCGCGCTGCTCGCCGCACTCGCTGGTGGGCTGTGGATCGGACGAAAGGTCTGGCGCACCGCTCAGGCCGATGCGGCGCGCGAGCGCGGCATCGCGGCGGCGGAGCGTCGAGACTGGAAGACCGCACTGCCTGATCTGAGTTCCGCGGCGGTTGTGCACCGCGACGATCCAAAGCTGCTGCTTCTCTTCGCCGAGGCGCGCCGCCGCGTTCCCAAGACAGGGCTTCGCCATCTCACGGATGCGGCAGGCATCTACCGCGCCGCAATCGAGGCGGGCGCGTCGAAGGAGGAAACGCAACCGAAGCTTCTGGCCGTCCTGATGGATGCGCAGCAGTTCGTCGAGGCGGCCGACCTGGCGCGCCAGATCCTCGAGCGCAGCCCCACCGATCCTGCGGCGCTCGAGGCGCTGGTGGGCACGCTGATGCTGCGCGGCAAGTTCGACGACTGCATCGCGCTGCTCGAGAAGGCGATCGCGGCCACACCCGCCGACATGGGGCTGCGCACCGCGCTCATCGACGCCATGGTGCGTAGCGGCGCGAAGCCTGCCGACATCCGGGCGCGCATCGATGCATGGATCGCGGAGCCCGGCGCGCCGCGCGTGCTGCGCGACCTGCGCGCGGCCGTCGTGTTCGACGAGCAGGGCGCGGCGGCGGTCGTGCTCGATCCGCCGTTCGACGATGCGTGGCGGCCTGCAGATGCCGCCGAGGCCAGCTTCCGCTCGCGACTGCTCGCGCGGCTCGGACGCATCGACGACGCCTGCCGCGCGCTCGAACTTGGCCGCGCGGTCGCGCCCGATGAGATCGCGCTGCTGCGCGACGAGATCCGCTACCGCTTCTTCGCAGGTCGCACCGAAGGGCTCGAGGCGACCATCGACGCGCTTGCCGCGGTGGCTCCCGCCGCCGACGCCGATGCCGCGGAGCGCGCCCGCGGGCTGCGCGACGCCCTTCGCGCTGCACTGGTCGTGTGGCAGGGCGGGCGAGAGGCCGCCATCGCGGCGCTCGAGTCGCTCAAGACCGCGAACGACTCTCTCGAATCCGAGTGGCGCAGCCGGCTGCTCGAGTCGTTCCGTGCGGACATCGCGCCGCGCGCGCTGCGCGTCGCGTCGTTCGGCGACGGGGCCGATCCGGTTCTTGTGGCGGTGTACGACATGCGCCGTGCGCGCATGCTTGCCGAGGCGGGCGATGCCGCCGAGGCCGCGGTTTCGGCGCGCGAGGCGTATCTTGCGTCGGAAGGCCAGTGGCGGCCTGCGGCGATCCTGATGATGCGCGCGCTGCTCGATGCGGGCCGCTACGGCGAGGCCGCCGCGGGCGCACGCCTGTTCGCGCGTCAGGCGGGCGGCGATCCCGAGCTGCGCATCCTCGCGCTCGAGGCCGAGGGCAAGTCGCGGCTGGCGGGGCTGGCCGCGGGCCGAGATGTGGGCGAGTTCGCCAAGGAGCTGCGCGAGGTGCTCGCGTCGCCCGCGGTCGGTGCCGATGGGCGCCGCGTGGCGATCGAGGGCCTGTTCATCGCGGGTGCTCGCGACGAGGCCCGCGTGGCCGCGCGTGCGCTGCTCGAGGACCCTGCGCTTGGGCAGAGCGACGCACGCACCGTCGCGCGGATCGGCGATGGACTCGGGCGGAGCCTTCAGGATCCCGCTCCCGCCCGCGCGGCCGCGGAGCGTCTGAAGTCGATGGGCGCCGACCCGTGGCTGCAGGCCGAGATCGACGCGGTGGCGAGCGAGCGCGAGGGCGACCCGGTGAAGGGGCTCGAGACGCTGCTCGCGGCGGCGGGCGGGGATCGCATGAACATCGCGAAGGCGGCGCTGTACGCGGACCGGCTGGTTCCCGACAAGGCGGCCGCGATCTTCGCGCGCTCGCTGCCCGAGGGAGCCGCGGCCGCGATGACATCGCGCGCGGTGTCCACCGATCCCGCGCTTGCGCGGGCTGCGATCGAGTCGCTCGAGAAGCAGGGCGGGGGCCTGCCCTACGCGTTCGGGCTTCTGCGGATGACCATGATCGATCCTGCGGCGTTTCCTGCGGAGAAGTCGCTGCTCGTGGCCGAGGAGGCGCGGCGGGAGAATCCGAACGACGCGCAGCTGCTCGTGGCGATGGCCGAGGTGGTGGCGGCGGGTGGTGCCGCCAACCGCAACGCGGCGGTCGACCTGATGCGCCAGGCGTTTCGGCTCGATGTGTCGCGGCTCGATTTCCTTGGCCGCGCGCTGACCATGGCGTCGGGCGACCAGGCCCTGCTCGCGTCGCTCGCCGAGGAGCTGCTCGGCGCGGCAGGTGGCGATGTCGTGGCGCGTCGGCTCGTGGTGGCGGCGCTCTGCGACGCAGGACAGGTGCAGCGTGCGGCCGACTCGGCGATCCGCATCGCCGAGGTGACGGGGCTTGACGAGGATGTCGCGCTCGCGGGCCGCACGCTTGCGATGGCGGGCGATGCGGCGCGCAGCGAGCGCCTGCTGAAGGCGGCGCTCGAGCGCAGCGGATCGTGGCCGCAGACGCTGCAGACGCTGGCCGCCGTGCAGCGGCTGCTTGGCAAGTCCGCCGAGGCGCGCGAGACGCTGCGCCTGGCCGGTGGCGCGGCGGATCCCGTGGAGCGCGCGCTCGAGGCGGCGCGCGACGCGGAGGACAAGGGCGATGCGGCCGCGTTCGCCGCGGCGCTCGACGCCGTCGATGGCAAGGACGCGCGGGTGGGTGGATACCTGCGCGATGTGGTGCTGCGGCGAGGCGCGCTCGCCGTGCCGTCGCGCGATCGGATCGCCGCCGCGGAGGGAGCGAAGGCCGCCGAGCGCGCCGCGCTGGCCGCCGCCACTTATGGCGAACGGCTTCCCGACATCAAGGCCGCGGATGCGCTTGCCATGGCGCGCGAGGCGCGCGAGGACTGGACAGGCTGGGTGGCGGCCATCCGCATTCCGGCGCGGCGTGGTGAGCGCGCGGCAGCTGCCGCCGCCGCGGCCGAGGCGCTGACCGCGCTTCCGCGCGAGCTGCGGCTCGGTGTCGATGCGATCGGCGCGCTTGTCGATGCGGGGCGCTTCACGGACGCTGAACGGGCGGCCGCCGTGCTCGTGTCGATCGGCGGGCTCGAGCCCTCGTTGCGCGAAGCCGCGGCGCGGCTTGAGATCGCGCGCGGCGACGGCACGAAGGCGCTGCTCCAGCTCGACGCGATCGTCGATGCGGCGGCGAAGGGCCGCACGCGCGACCTGCGCGCGCAGGCGTTCGCGCTGAAGGGAGACATGAAGGCTGCGGCTGCGGGCGCGTCGGAAGCGGCGTTGCTGCGCGTGGCGCCCATGCTCGACGGTGCGCAGCTCGACGCGCTGTGGGCCGAGATCGGAACGCGGCCCGGCGTGTCGCCGCGCGTGATCGCCGAGATCGCGTTCCTGCGCGCGCGCCGCGCGCCGTCGGACGCGGCGGTGCGCGCGTCGGCGTCGGAAGCGGCGCGTCGGATCCTCGCGCTCGAGGGCCAGACGGCCGAGACGCTGGCCGCCGCATTCACCACGGCGCTCGCGGGAAGCGACGCGGCCGTGTCGGCGGCTGCGCGCGAAGCGTTCCTGCGCGTCATGGGCGGCGCGGCTGCGGAGCTGGTCGCGGGCAGCGCTTCGGGCGACAAGGCCGACGCGGCGTCGCGGTTCGCGGCGGTGTTTGTCCTGAACAACGAGGCCGATGCGATCCGCAGGCAGGGTGGCGAGGCGAAGCGCGCGGTGCCGCTCGCCCAGCGCGCGGTTGCGCTTGCCTCGGCGGCGCAGAAGCCCGCGGTCGAGACCACGCTCGCGCGGTGCCTGGTGGCCGACGGCCGTGCCGAGGAGGCGCTGGCGATGCTCGCGACGGGCGATTCGACGGCGTCGCAGCTGTTCGCGCGCGCCGAGGCGCTGGCGAAGCTCGGACGGCGCGACGATGCGGAGCGGGATCTGGCGCGAGCGCGCAGCATGCTCGCGTCGACGCCCTACGCGTCGCGCGCGACTTCCGACGAGATGGCCGCGATGGCCGAGACGCTGAAGTCGATGCCGCGGTCGACGCGCACGGCGAACTGACGCGCGGGCCATGCGCGGTCGATTGGACCGCGAGAGAACTCAGCCCCACGCGCCGAGAAGCGTCGCGAGGTCGGCCGCATCCACCGTTCCGCTGCCGTCGAGGTCGGCGGCGCAGCCGCTGCACGGACCCCATGCCGCAAGCAGCGTGGCGAGATCGGCCGCGTCGACGACGCCGTTGCCGTCGAGGTCGGCAGGGTTCGCGGCGGCGGTGAAGTTGAGCGCCAGCGCAAGCGACGCGCCTGCGCCGTCGCGCACGCGCACGGCGTCGATCGTGGCGGTTGCGGCCACCGGGCTGGACGCGGTCGCGCGCACGGTGAACGACGCGCTCGCGCCCGCGGCAAGCGACGCGGAGACCGGCGGATCGAAGGTGACCGCGATGCCCGCGACCGTGGCGCGCGGCGCGATGGCGGTCGCATCGGGGCCTGCATTGGTGACCTGCAGCGTGGTGGCGAGCGTGGTGCCCGCAGGGCCCTCGAGCGACGGCTGGCCGAGCGACGCCGAGGTGCGCGCGTCGCGCTGCATGGTGGTGCCTGCGACCTGCGCGCCTGCGCCCCACACGGCGGCGTAGGCCAGCGCGTCGCCGCGCAGCTGCGCGTTCAGGAAGCGCAGCATCAGCGCGCGCGTCTTGGCCAGCTGCTCGGGCCGCGACAGCGATCCCGAGTCGCACGCGATGATCGGGCTATCCACGAATCCGCAGTGCGATCCACCCGTGATCGAAACGGTCTGCCGCGGCGCATCGCACGCGTTGTACTGCGCGGCGGTGGTCGAGGGCGGCACGATCGTGTCCTGCGTGCCCACGATGAAGCACGAGGGAACCTGCACGCTTCCCATCGCCGAGGAGCTCGAGGGATTGGTCTCGGCCGCCGCGAGCGTGCACAGCGCCTTGATGCGCGTGTCGGCCGCAGCCGCGAGCGCCGATGCGCCGCCGCCCATCGAGTGGCCGCCGACCGCGAAGCGCGTCTCGTCGATCCTGCCCGCGAGCCAGCTGGTCTTCAGCGCATCCTGCTGCTCGAGCCATGTCAGGCACTGCCGCATGTCGACGGCGTAGTTCGCGTGGTTCGGGAAGAGTTCGCCGCCGCTCGTCGTGGCGATCACGACATAGCCGTGGCTCGCGAGGTGGTCCATCGTCGAGTCGTAGATGTCGACGGGGCTGAGGAAGCCGTGGCCAAAGGTGAGCGCGGGCGCGGGCGCGGCGGCGTTGTCGAAGGGCGACGAGGCCGCGGTCGAGGTCGCGGGGTAGCGGATCTGCGCGGTGAAGGTGGTGCCGTTCGATCGGGTGACCGTGACCGTGCGCTGCGACACCGCGTAGGGGCCGGGTTGCGAATCATCGGCGCGCGCCTGCGAAGGCGCGATCGCGACGAGAAGGGTGGCGGCGAGGGCGTGCAGCGCGTGGGGCATGATTGGCATCGGGTCGGGGTTCGTCAGGGGGGCTGGTGGCCGATTCACAGGATGCCACGGGACGCCGTCGAGGTGGCGGGAGGTCGGGGCTTCGCGGCGAATTCTTCGATTTATCCTGCCAGACCGCGCCGTCGAAGGCCTGTTCCGCAGCGCGAAGGCAGGCGAGGCCGGCGCCCGCTCCTTCGGGCATACTGAGGCGATGCGTTCCTTCGTGCCTGCGTGCGTGTTCCTGATCGCCTCTGGTGTGTTCGCGGCGCCACCTGTCGGCGAGCCCGTCGACATCTTCGTGGGCGGCGAGGGCGGCTATCCCGTGTACCGCATTCCTGCGGCGACCCGGCTTGAGCGCGGCGCGCATGCAGGCAGGCTGCTCGCGTTCGCCGAGGGCAGGCCGCAGCTTGCCGATGTGACCGACAACGACATCGTGCTGCGCTCGAGCGACGACGGCGGCGCGAGCTGGTCGAAGGTCCGCGTGCTGGCCGACATCGCGGGGCGCTCGCTCAACAATCCGTGCGTGGTCGAGCTGCGCGAAGGCCCGCGCGCGGGGCGCGTGCTGCTGATGTTCCAGTCGTACCCCGAGAACATGGGCGAGCATCATGTGGTCGAGGGCTACGGCGCGCCGGAAGGGCCTGATCGCATCTGCCGCACGATGGTGGCGCATTCGGACGACGGCGGCGACACATGGAGCGCCCCGCGCGAGGTGACGCGCGAAGTGAAGCGCGCGACGGGCGCGACCAGCACCGCCACGGGCCCGGGCGTGGGCATCCAGCTGGCGCATGGCTCGCACAAGGGCCGCGTGATCATGCCGTTCAACGAAGGACCGTTCGACCGCTGGCGCGTGTATGCCGCGTACAGCGACGATGGCGGCGACACCTGGCGTGCGGGCGAGGTCGTGCCCAACGACGCGAAGGGCCTGGCGAACGAGGTGCAGATGTTCGAGCGCGCCGATGGCTCGGTGGTGCTGAACGCGCGGCAGCACCTTGGCGCCAAGCGGCGCAAGACGGCGGTTTCGGCCGATGGCGGCGCCACCTGGAGCACGCTGCGCGACATTCCCGAGCTTCCCGACCCGACCTGCATGGGTGGCGTGCTCGCCCTTGGCGGCGGCGTGGTGGTGTTCACGGGCTGCGACAGCGAGACGCGGCGCGCGCTTGGTGCGGCGTGGTTCTCGCGCGATGAGGGCGCGAGCTGGCCCGTCAAGATCGCGGTCGAGCAAGGCGGGTTCGCCTACAGCGTGCCGGTGGCGCTTGACGCGCGGACGGTGGGCGTGGTGTACGAGGCCGCGGGCTACAAGCGCATCGCGATCAGGCGTGTGGCGGTGCCCGCGGCAGCCGCGGTGACGGAACCCGCTGCTCCAGCCGCTTCAGCCGTGCCCGCTGCACGCTGACGGGGGGAATGCTGCGCACCTCGCCTGCAGGTCCCGTCGCGATGGCGTCGCGGTCGGCGGCGGTCGTCAACTCGACTGCGATGTGATCGCCATCGGTGCCGCGCACGAGCTGCTCGCGCACCACGATGTTCATGCCTGCGATCGAAAACCAGCTGTAGATGGCGCCGCCGAGCTCGCGCGTCTCGAGCACGATGCCGTTGCGTTCGTCGATCGCATGCCGCCCCTCGGCGCGACTGCGGACGACGAGCACATAGTCGCGCTCCTGCCGCCCCTCGGGCCCGTCGTACACGATGAGCCAGCGGAAGCGGTCGGGATCGTCGGTGGGCGCGATGTCGAGCTCCATGCGCACCTCGCCGGCCGAAGGCCGCGCCCCGTGCATCTCGAGCGCGCCGCTCCAGCGCCCGACCCAATCGTCGGGGAACTGCGCGGGCGCGCGCTCGGCGGTGGGGGCGGTGCATCCCACGAGCGCGAGTAGCGCGGCGGATCGCACGAGCGCGCGCAGCGCGGCGCATCTCACGAGCGCGAGCAGCGCGGCGGATCTCACGAGCGCGCGTAGCGCGGCGAGGGCCGTGGAGCCATGCGGGGCCGTGCGTGCATCGGTCGGCATGGCGGCAGGGTATCGCGGGGGATGTACGATGGGCCTTCGCGCGCGGCCGATGCGCCGCGCCGAAATCGGAGCGCACCATGAAGCACGCACCTGTCGCCGTCCTGATCCCCGTTCTCGCGATCGCCGTTTCCGCCTCGATGCCCGCGTCCCTCGCGCTGTCGGCCGCGCCCGCGGCGGCGGCCCAGGAGAAGCCCGCGCCCGTAGCCGCGTCGGCCATCACCCTCGACCCTGTGCACTCGATGGCGGTGTTCCGCATCCAGCACCTCGGAGCGGGCTACTTCTGGGGCCGCTTCAACGAGCTCTCGGGCAGCGCCACCTGGCCGCTCGACGACGGCGCCGCGCCCACCTTCGATGTGGTGGCGCAGGTGAACAAGGTCGACACGGGCAGCGAGAAGCTCGACGGCAACCTGCAGGGCCCGAACTTCTTCAACCAGGCCGAGTTCCCCACGATCGCGTTCAAGTCGACGGCCGCCGAGCGGAAGGGCGAGCGCCACTGGGCCGTGACGGGTGATCTGACGCTGCGCGGCGTGACCAAGTCGATCGTGGTCGACTGCGTGGTGACGGGCGTGGGCAAGGCGCCGACCGGTCAGAAGGTGGGCTTCGAGTGCACCTTCACGCTGAACCGCGCCGACTACGGCATGAAGTGGGGGATCGACGCCCCGAAGGGCGCCCTCGGCAGCGAGGTGAAGATGGTGATCGCGCTCGAGGGCGATGTGGCGAAGCCGAAGGGCTGACGCGGAGGATCCGATGCAGGAAATGGCCGACGCAGGCGTGTGGGTGAACGAGACCGTGGACTACGCGCTGAGCGTGGTGGCGCTGCCAGCGCTCGTGGGCGCGGTGGCGGCGGCGCCTGCGCTCTTCGGGCCGCTGCGGCGCAGGCCTGCGGCAGTCGAGTGCTGCGTGGCGTTCGGCGTGGCGATCGCGTTCGTGGTGAGCTTCACGCGCGAGCTCGGCATCGAGGCGCTGCTTCGGCAGCTGTTCGAGCTCGAAGGCGACGACCTGCCCATCGAGCGCTGGCACAGGCTCGGGCTGATGGCGATGGTGCTTGCGGTCGCGGGGCCGCTGCTTGCGTTCGTGCACGCGGTGGCCGCGGGCCGTCGCGCCGAGCGGCTGGTGACGGTGCTCGGGGCGGTCGTGCTGTCGGTGGCGGCGATGTTCGTGACGGAGTTCCCGCGCGTCACGCTTGCGGGCGAGGCGTCGATGGCCGCGGTGTGCGTGGCGTCGGCGCTCGGATTCGCATGGTTTGCGCGCAGCGGGGCGATCTGGTGCGCGTGGCTCGTGTTCGCGGCGCTCGCGGCGCTGTCGGTCATGTCGGGCTTCGCGTCGCTTGCCGTGATGTGCGCGGCGGTGAGCGTGGGAGCGTTCGGCATCGGCGTGCTCGGGTTCGTGGGCGCGCGCTTCACGCGCCATGCGGCTGTGATCGAGGCGGCGGCGCCGATCTCGGTTGTGCTTGGCGTGCTCGCGGGCATGTGCGCCGCGTGCGGCCGGACCTACGACAGCATCGGCTTGCCAGGCTGGTCGTGGATCGCCGTGGCGCTGCTGCCGTTCGGAGGCGCGATGTTCATGCGGCTTTCGGACCGCGCGCCTTCGCGCGAGGCCACGACATTCTGGCGCGTCGCGGGCGCGCTGCTCTTGACGGCGCTCCTACTCGTCGGCACGCACTTCGCGATTGGCGGCGGCGATGACGGCGCGGGCGAGGCGGGCGACCCGATGGACGGCATCTACGGCTGAGCGGGGAAGCGATGGAAAGAAACAGGCCCGGCGGATGGCCGGGCCCGTGTGCGTGCGTGTCGAAATCGACGCGCTCAGCGGTTCACGACCGTCCATGCGGGCGAGACATTGCGGATGAAGCCGCCTTCCTCGCGCACCAGCCCGTTCATGCGCCAGCCGTAGACATTGCCGTTCGAGGTGTCGCGCCAGATGAGGTCGTCGTCGCCGTCGCCGTCGGTGTCGGTGGTCGACAACAGTTCGTAGTGGGCCGCCACGCCCGAGCGGATCAGCCCGCCGGCGACGCGCATTCCCGCGGCCAGCAGCCAGCCGCGCACCTCGCCGTTCGCGGTGTTGTGCCAGATCAGGTCGTCGTCGTGGTCGCCGTCGAGGTCGCCCGTTCCGACAAGCTTCCAGTCGGAGGGGACGGGCGAGGAGTTGATCGAGATGAGCGACGAGGTGCCTTCGCTGCCCTGGTGGTGCGTGTACGCGTGGAAGCGGTTCACGCCGTCGCGGAGGATGAGATCGCCGATGCCGTCACCCGTCACATCGGCCACGGTGACATAGCTCATGCCCGCGGGCAGGGTGAATGTCGGGCGCGGCGCGTAGGCGAGGTAGTTCGCGAACGGCGTGACGCGGTAGTAGGTGTTCGCGAAGCGCTCGAGCAGGTCGATGCGACCGTCGCCCGTGAAGTCGGCCACCGCGATCGGCGTGTAGGTGGTCGGCCAGGTGCCGAGGAACGGATTCGCGATGCGCTGGTCGCCGTTGAAGGACCACAGCACGATCCAACGGCCTTCAGGGTGCCAGAACACCACCTCGCTGAAGCCGTCGTAGTTCTGGTCGCCCGTGCCGATCGCCTTGAAGCCGCCGAAGGTCGACCACGGGAACGATCCGCCCCAGAGCCGCGTCACGCCGTCCATGTACCAGCGCGAGGTGTTGCCGCCTGAAGGCAGATGCCACATCAGGTCGGACTTGCCGTCGCGGTTGAAGTCGAAGTCGGCGGGATTCGGGTTCGGAATGCCTCCGGGCGGGTTGCTTCCGCCGCCTCCGCCGCCGCCACCCCCCGTTCCGGGGTCGTACTGATAGCAGTAGGGCTCGGGCGACGGCTCGTCGTAGGAAACGGCGGTCGTCGACTCGGAGAGGAGCGTGAACGGCACGGTGATCTCGCCGTTGTAGAACGAGGCGCCCCCCGCGGGAGTGTTGCTTCCCGAGGCCATGCGGAAGCGGAAGTTGATCGCCGATCCCGGGTTCCAGTTCGACTCGTGCAGCGTGAAGCGCGCGAGGCGCACCTTGCGATCGGGGCCCGCGAAGCTCCACTGGCCGATCGGTGGGACGAGGAAGATGCCGCCGATGTCGGTTCCGTTGCCGGTGACCAGTCCGTCCTGGTAGTCGGGCGTGAGCCAGTAGAGGCCGGAGACATCGCGCTGCTCGCGGCCGCCGATGCAGATGAACGAGTCGTAGTTGAAGAGCGTCTGGTCCTCGGTGTAGGCGAGCGGCTTCATCGACGACGGCGTGTCGGGGTAGCTGTGGTGCCAGAGCGGGCCCGCTGAGATGCGGGTGCACGACATTTCCCAGATCAGGAGCGCGCGGTCGCACTCGTTGGCGTACTCCGCGAACACATCGGTGTGGAAGTAGCGGACGCCGTCGACCACGGTCGAACCCGACGCGTACGACAGGCCGATCGGGTTGTCGCCGTGCGACGATGCGGCGACGGCGAGCGTGGCTGCAAGGATGGTCGGGATGCGCGCGTGCATGGGTGGTCTCCTGCGGCTGGCGGATTGTGGGCGCGGCCTGTCGAAGGCGACGCGGGTGTCGATACGCACCCCCGTGTGTGCCATGCGAGGGACAAGCTTGATTTTGCGCGAGAACCTTGCGTGAACAAGGTGGCGGCTTTCGCGGCCTAAGCATCTGCGAGACATGGATTTGCGTTTTGGTCTGCGCGGGCGAGGGGCGGAGCGGTGTGGGGGGACATCGCCCCGAAGCGTTTCCGCACTGCTCGCCCGCGACCGAAGTGGGT
>JBJTOV010000376.1:0-8308 GCA_046074745.1 Planctomycetota bacterium
GCCGTCGATCCCCTCGACGCGGTAGGTGCATTCGTAGCGGCCCACTGCGCCCGAAAGGTGCTCCTCCCACGCCTCGCGCACACGCGCGCGGTCGGCGTCCGCGATCCACGCCTGCTCGCTCGGCGCCACCTGCGGGGCCACGCCGTCGCCCAGACCGAGTTCGGACATCGCGCGCTCGCTGTAGCGGGTCTCGCCGCCAAGGCGGCAATCCCACCACACATCGGCGGTGGCGTCGAAGAAGAGCTGCACCTGGGCGCGCTCGGCCTCGTTCGCCGCGTCGCGCGCCGCACGCGCGCTGATGTCGCGGATCGTGGCATGAAACACATCGCCCTTGCGCGCGGGGTTGTGGAACACGCAAAGCTCGATCGGAAACCGCCTGCCCGAGCTGTCGCGCGCCACGATCTCGATGTGGCGGCCGATCACGGGTCCGTGGCCCGTCTCCTGGAACCGGCTCATGCCGCGGTCGTGCTGCGCCGCGAGCTCGGCCGGGATGATCGTCTGCGCGAGCGTGCGGCCCACGAACTCCTCCCGCGCGTAGCCGAAGATGCGCAGCGCCGCCTCGTTGACCGAGATCACGGTGCTCGTACGGTCGATCGACACGACCGCGTCGGGCAGCGCGTCCACGATCGACTGGGAGAGATCCTGAGGCATGGCGCGATGGTACCGCGGCCACGCGATGCGAAAAATGGAGGCGGCCCGCAGAATTCTCGCGGGCCGCCTGAGGAGAGGAGCCTCGGCCTCCGTGCAGGCGCGCCGCGTGCGGCGCTCCATGCGCGGGTCGTCCAGCCGTTCAGCTCCAGTTCGTCAGCACCACCGTCAGGTCGGCGGCGTTGGTCACGCCGTCGCCGTTGAGGTCGGTCGCGCCGGGCAGGCCCCATCCGTTGAGGAGTGCGGCCAGATCCGACGCGCCCACCATGCCGTCGGCGTCGATGTCGCCGGGCAGCGTGGTCTGCGTGTTCGCGGGCACCGTGAGCTCGATCTCCTTGAAGCAGCACGGGTGGAAGGTGGCCGAGTGCAGGCCGACGATGACGATGATCGTGGAACCGGCGGGAAGCCCCGTGGTCACGGTCACGGGCACCAGCGCGGTCGATGCGCCGAAGGGCAGCGTCGGGATGTTGATCAGCGACGGATTGACCGTGGTGCCCGGGTAGCTCGGATCGACCGCGATGGTGATCCACTCGCCGGCCCACGCCTCGAGGTTGGTGATGTCGAGCTGGAAGGTGAAGCTGCCGTTGCCGGGCAGGTCCTTCATCTCGAGGTCGTACTCGAAGCAGTCGCACACGGGCAGCTCGATGCAGATCTCATCGGTGCAGCACTCGTTGCCGGTCGAGCCCGCGAGGGTCGCCGAGAAGCAGAACTGCGCGCCCGGCGTTCCCCCGTTGATCGGGATCTGCAGCGTGGTCGAGGCGCCCACGCCGAGCGGCGGGTTCAGGACGATCACATGGTTCGGCGCGAAGGCCGGATCGGGCAGGATCAGCAGGTTGGCCGGAACCGCCGAGTTGTTGGTGATCGTGACCTCCCAGATGAAGTCCATGGTGCCGTCGGCGTTCGGATCGCACTTGATCGAGCGCGTGTCGAACTCGCACGGCGCCGCTGCGCCCCAGCAGGTGATGTCGAGCGAGCCGAGCTGGTACTTCTGCTGCTGCGAGAGATTGCCGTCGAGGTCGACATTCGGCGCATCGATGGTGCCGCCGCCTGCGATGGGCGCCGCGGTCAGGCCGTAGATGACGGGGTACGAGAGCTGGATCGCGTCGGCGATCGACCAGACCTGCGGACCGTTCGCCCCGAGCACGAAGTCGACGCCGCCGGTCGTGTTCTCGTTGAAGCCGGGCTGGCCCGTGGCGTACACCGTGGGCGCCGACCACGCGTTCGCGGTCGAATCGAAGCAGAATCGCATGGTGCGCGAGCGGTGGGCGCCCGTGCTCGTGACATCGAACATGGTGCGCTCGCCGACGAGCATGCAGCACTGGTCGTCGAAGCTGATGTCGGCGACGGGGTTCGAGTAGCCGAAGGATGCCGCGGGCACGGTGAGCTCGAGGCGCGAGGTGCCGCTGATGAACGCGCCGTTCGCGTCGATCTGCACCGAGCGGATGGTGTTGGGCATGGCGCTGGCGCCGGTCGACTCGTCCTGCGACCAGATCGAGTAGTAGACGCGGTCGCCCGCGACCTTCACGGCCCACACGCGCTCGCCGCGGGGCGCGGCGCCGGGAGCATCGCCCGTCTCGGACAGCTGGTTGCCGTTGCCGAACATCGCGCCGGTCACCGAGCCCGTCGCGTGGTCGAAGGCGTGCACGGCGCCCGTGCCCGCGTTGATCGTGTAGATGCGGCCGTCCTCGAAGTTCGAGGCGATCACGATGTTGCGCGCGCAGTCGAAGTCGACCTGGCCGAGGCCCGGGTAGGGCATGGCGGACGGCAGCGACGGATCGACCTGCTGCGGAAGGGTCTTGAACGCGGTGACCGCGCCGCTCGCGCCATCGAGGCGGTAGATCGCGCCCTGGCCCGCGAATCCGAGCGGATCGGGGAATGCGTACCAGTTCGGGTAGATCGCCGTGTGCGACACGAAGATGTTGCCCGAACCGTCGAAGGCCGTTCCGAACACGGCGCCGAGGTTGGCGACGGTCCAGTTGGCGTGCGTGTAGCGCTGCGTGTTCCAGTTGGCGACCGGCGGGCCGCCGATGGGCGCACCCGCCTGGTTGCCGATGTCGACGAGCACGACCGCTGCGCCGCCGCCGAAATCGGCGAACTCGGTCGCGACCGCGACCTGTCCGGGAGCGAAGGGCACCGTCAGCGCGTCGACGAGCGGCGGACGCGCGCCGCAGCAGTCGCCGCACTCGGGCGCGGTGAGGTCGCTGCCGCCGCCGTTTCCGCCGCAGGGCTTGCCCTCGCACTCGATGCGCACCGAGCCCGGGAAGCCCGGGTCGTTCGGCCGCGTGCCGACCTGGATCAGGTAGCGCATGCCGCAGCGGACCTCGCAGGTCACCTCGGACTGCTTGCCGCACGCGTCGTCGTTGCAGCAGAGCGGCGGAAGGTCGCCCGGGCAGGCGCCGCAGGCGAGCGTCTCGGGATAGATCGCGACGATGGTGTCGCCCTGGGTGAGGCCGCAGGTCGAGATGCGCACGAGGCCATCGCAGTCGGCGGTCCAGCAGAACCACACATCGCGGCCCATCGTGGAGAAGCCCGAGCCGCCGAGGCAAAGGCCGACATTGCCCTGGAAGCTCTGGGTCGCGGTGCCGAGATCGAACGGCGCCACCACCGCGCCGCTGACGGGCGTGGGCGTGGCGCAATCATCGGACTGCGAGAGGGCGGGTGCCGCGAGACAGGCTGTGGCCAGCGCGGCGAGGGTCGAGAGTCGCGTGAAGGGGTTCATTCTTTCGGTTCCTGCATCTATGGGGGGTAGGACGAGCTTGGGCCTACGGAGGCCTCCGTCACCCCTTTCCGCGCCGGCGCGCGCCGTCTCTCAGCAGCCGTGCGGTTTTCGCCCCCTGCCGCTCGGCTACACTCGGTCGCGAGGCCGGTGTGGCGGAACTGGCAGACGCAGCGGATTCAAAATCCGCCGCCCCCTAAAGGCATGCAGGTTCGATTCCTGTCACCGGCATTCGGCTCGAGGCGCGTCCCGCGGGGCGCGCCTCGCTGCGTTCGGACGCTGCGTCCGGTCGCCTCGCTTGCGCCCCTCAATGATCGACAAACCCCGCCAACCCGCGCGGGGACGGCGGCTCGCCTCAGTAGAGTGGCGTCATGTCCGTTTCCCTCGTGGTCACCGCGCTGCTGCTCGGCCTCGCGCCGCCGGGCGCCTCGCCGGTCGACTTCGTGCGCGACATCGCGCCGATCCTCGAGGCGCGCTGCCTCGAGTGCCACGGCCCGGCGAAGCAGCGGAGCGGCTACCGGCTCGATGTGCGCAGGACCGCCCTCGTGGGCGGCGCGCTGTCGGCGCCCAACATCCGCCCGGGCGACGCGGCGGGAAGTCCGCTCGTCCGCTACATCTCGGGCGCGGAGCCCGACATGCTCATGCCGCCGCGCGGGCAGCCGCTCGCCGAGGACGAGATCGCGCTCATCCGCCGCTGGATCGACGAAGGCGCGGCATGGCCCGAGTCGGCGAATGCGCGCGTCGCCGACCCGCTCGACTGGTGGAGCCCGAAGCCGATCGTGCGGACGGCGCCTCCCGACGCGGACGGCAATCCAATCGACGCGTTCGTGCGCGCGCGGCTGGCCGTCGCGGGACTCGCGATGTCGCCCGAGGCCGACGCGCGCACGCTCGTCCGGCGCGTGTCGTTCGACCTCACGGGGCTTCCGCCGTCGCCCGAGGAGGTCGATGCGTTCGTCGCCGATCGAGATCCGCGCCGCTACGAGAGGCTCGTCGACCGCCTGCTCGCCTCGCCGCGCTACGGCGAGCGCTGGGCGCGCCACTGGCTCGATGTCGTGCACTACGCCGACACGCACGGCTACGACAAGGACAAGCCGCGCGAGCATGCGTGGCCGTACCGCGACTATGTGATCCGCGCCTTCAACGAGGACAAGCCGTACGCGCGGTTCCTCGAGGAGCAGATCGCAGGCGACGCGCTGTACCCGGGCACGCGCGACGGCATCGAGGCGCTCGGCTTCATCGCCGCGGGGCCGTGGGACCTGATCGGGCACGAAGAGGTTTCCGAGGACCGGATCGACGGCATGTTCGCACGGCACTTCGACCGCGACGACATGGTGGGCAACGCGATCGGTGCGTTCGCGAGCGTGACGGTGCAGTGCGCGCAGTGCCACGACCACAAGTTCGACCCCGTGCCGCAGGCGGACTACTACGCGCTGCAGGCGGTGTTCGCGGCGGTCGACCGCGCGGACAAGCCGTACGACCTGTCGCCCGAGGTCGCGGCGCGGCGCGCGGAGCTCGCCGCCGCGCACGCGCGCGACACCGCGGCGCTCGGGGCGATCGACGACGCGTTCCGACAGGCGGCGGGCGAAGAGCTCGCGCTGCTCGAGCGCGCGATCGAGGGCGAGGCGCGCGACGCGGTCGCCGCGGAATTCGGCTACCACAGCGCGATCGCGGCGGAGCCCACGGCGCGGAAGTGGGTGCAGGTCGATCTCGGCGAGGCGCGCGCGTTCGAGGAGATCGTGCTCTTCCCCTGCCACGACGACTTCGCCGGAATCGGCGCGGGCTTCGGCTTTCCCGCCGCGTTCCGCATCGAGGCGTCGCTCGACGCGGACTTCGCGGGCGCGACGACGGTGCTCGCCGAGGGCTCATCCGCGCTGCTCGGCGCGCCGCGCACCGTGGCGGTGCGACTGCAGGTTCCGCGCGCGGTGGCGCGGTTCGTGCGCGTGACCGCGACGACGCTCGCACCTCGAAGCGGCGACTACATCTTCGCGCTCGCCGAGCTCGAGGTGCTCGATGGCGCGGGGCGGAACCTCGCGGCGGCGGCGCCCGTCGCAAGCCTCGACACGATCGAGCAGGGCGTGCGCTGGCGGCGCGCGAACCTGACCGACGGGATCGCGCCCGCGCGTGCCGCCGAGGCGGGAAGGCTCGATCGGCTGCGCGCGCGGCGGGATGCGCTGCGCGCGCTGCATGAGCCGAAGGAGACGCGCGATCGCCGCGCCGCGCTCGAGGCGTCGATTGCGCGCATCGCGGCCGAGCGCGCGGCGCTGCCCGCGCCATCCTTCGTCTACGCGGGAACGGTGCACGCGGGCTCGGGCGCGTTCGCGGGAACGGGCGCGCGTGGCGGCGCGCCGCGAGAGATCCGCATCCTCGCGCGCGGACAGGTCACGGAGCCCCGCAAGCCGGTCGAACCTGCGGCGCTCTCCATGCTCGGGGCGCTGCTTCCACCGCAGCTCGCGCTCGAACCGACCGCGGGAGAGGCCGGACGCCGAGCGGCGCTCGCGCGGTGGCTCTCCGACCGCCGCAACGCGCTCGTCTGGCGATCGATCGTGAACCGCGTGTGGCAATACCACTTCGGGCGCGGCATCGCGGAGACGCCGAACGACTTCGGGAGGATGGGCTCGCCGCCCACGCATCCCGAGCTGCTCGACTGGCTGGCTGCGGCTTTCCGCGACGAGATGGGCGGATCGCTCAAGGCGCTGCACAGGCTCATCGTGACGAGCGCCGCGTATCGGCAGCGCTCGGACGCCGCCAATGGCCCCGCGATGGCGATCGACCGCGACAACACGCTGCTCTGGCGCGCGAACGCGCGCAAGCTCGAGGCCGAGGCGGTGCGCGACGCCGTGCTCGCGACGAGCGGATCGCTCGACCTCGCGATGGGCGGACCCGGCTACCGCGACTTCGCGATCGAGCGCCCCGAGCACTCGCCGCACTAACGCTACGACCTCGCGGATCCCGACGATCCCGCGAACTTCCGCCGCTCGGTGTACCGCTTCGTCGTGCGCTCCCAGATGCAGCCGTTCATGACCACGCTCGACTGCGCGGATCCGTCGATGCGCGTCGACCGCCGCAACCAGAGCCTGAGCCCGAACCAGGCGCTCGCGTACCTGAACAACGGCTTCATGCTGGCGCAGTCGGCGCGGTTCGCCGCGCGCGTGCGCGCCGAGGCGGGAGACGGCGTGGACGCGCAGGTCGTGCGCGCGGTGCGTCTCGCGCTCGGACACGCGCCCGAGCCCGACGAGCAGGCGCGGCTCGCGGCGTTCGCGACGGCGCACGGCCTCGAGAACGCCTGCCGCGTCGTTCTCAACCTGAACGAGTTCACCTTCGTCGACTGAGCCATGCGGAACGACTCGCCCTTCCATCGCCAGCCCGCGCCGCGAGCGCTCACGCGCCGCGACTTCCTGTGGCACGCGGGCGGCGGCCTCGGCGGGGTCGCGCTCGCGTCGATCCTGTCGCGCGACGCGCTCGGGCTCGCGGTTCCGACGGGAGCCTCGCCTCCGCTCGCGTACGCGCCGCGGGCGAAGCGCGTCATCCAGCTGTTCATGTCGGGCGCCGCGAGCCACATCGACCTCTTCGACTACAAGCCCGAACTCGTGCGCCTCGACGGCAAGCCGAGCGATTTCGGCGAGAAGGTCGAGACCTTCCAGGACGGGCTCGGGCCGTGGCTCAGGCCCGTGTGGGACTTCAAGCCGCACGGCGAGTGCGGCAAGATGCTCGGCGAGACGGTGGCCGAGCTCGGCGCGCATGTCGACGACATCGCGTTCATCCACAATGTCACCAGCCGCTCGGGCGTGCATTCGGCCGCGACGATGCTCGCGACCACGGGTTTCCAGCTGCCCGGGTTCCCGGGCGCGGGCTGCTGGGTGAGCTACGGGCTGGGCTCGCTGAACGAGAACCTGCCGACCTTCGTCGTCATGCCCGACCATCGCGGGATGCCTTCGAACGGCGTGAAGAACTGGGACAGCGCGTTCCTGCCGAACCAGCACAGCGGAACGACGGTGTATCCGGGAGCCGATGCGCCGATCGCGGACCTTGCGCCGCATCGCGCAGGGCGCTTCGTGAACGCCGAGAGCGAGCGCGCTGCGCACGAAGTGCTGGCGGAGCTCAACCGAAGCCACGAGGCCACGCGCGTGCAGGACGCGCGGCTCGACGCGCGCATCAGGAGCTACGAGCTCGCGGCGCGCATGCAGATGGCGGCCCCCGAGGCGCTCGACACGAAGGCTGAACCGGACCATGTGCTGCGGATGTACGGCCTCGACCGCAGCCCTGCGGTTTGGGACGGCGAGATCAACGAGGCCGAGGAGTCGTATGTGTTCGCGCAGAAGTGCCTGGCCGCACGGCGCCTGCTCGAGCGCGGCGTGCGCTTCGTGCAGGTCTGGAGCGGCAACGACAACTCGCATCCGCGGCGGAACTGGGATTCGCATGAGGACATCCGCCGTGACCACGGGCCGCTGTCGCGGGGCATGGCGCGCGGCGCGGCGGCGCTGATCGCCGACCTCAAGCAGCGGGGAATGCTGGACGACACGCTGGTCGTGTGGTCGACCGAGTTCGGAAGAATGCCGAGCTCGCAGGGCGGCAAGGGCCGCGACCACAACCCGTTCGTCTTCACGAACTGGATGTGCGGAGGCGGCATCAAGGGCGGAACGACCTACGGCGAGAGCGACCAGTGGGGCTTCAAGCCGCTCGACCGAAGGAACCCCACGACGACCTACGACATCCACGCGACGATGCTGCGGCTGCTCGGGATCGACCACACGAAGCTGGTGTGGAGGCACAACGGCGCGGACCGCCGGCTGACGGATGTCCACGGACATGTGATCGAACAGATCATCGGCTGAGGGAGGCTTGGCGGGGGGCGCGGAGCCGGAGCCGGAGGCGGCGCAGACGCCCCCATCCCGAGCGGTGCCTGGCACATGCCGTGGAATGGAAAGAAATGCACGGAACATGCCC
>JBJTOV010000377.1:0-6371 GCA_046074745.1 Planctomycetota bacterium
TGGCCCGGATGATGGCTCCAAGCGAACCCGCCTTTGCCATCCCGTCGACATGCACCGGCACATCGTCGCAGTGAAAGCGGTGCTGGATCGCGAACTGCAGCCCGCCGTAGGCCAGGTTGAAGGTCGCCATGCCCTGCTTGACCCCGATGCCCGAGGTTCCATCCACGCCGCTGGTCGACATCCACTGGCCGAGCTCGAAGATCGCGTCGGTCAGCGTCTCGTGGTTCGCGTTCGACTGGTGGTCGATCGGCCCCGGCGCGATGAACGGAAATCCATGCTTCGCGGCGTAGCACCAGATGTTCATGGAGGAGGTCGGCACGCAGTGCATGCCCCCCGCGCCCGAAAGCCCGAGCCTCCGCTGGTCGAGGTCGGGCATGTGCGTGACGAGGTAGTCGTAGATCGTGATGGCGTACTGCTTCTTCACGATGTCGCCGCTGGCCGATAGGGTCGGGCCAAGGATGCAGGAGGCAAGGATGAGCGGGCGCACGATGCGGACGACCGCCGACTGCGGGCGCGCATTGACAATGGCCATCGGAAACTCCTTGGGCGAAAGCCCCGCGGCGCCATCCGAGTGGCTTCCCGGCCTCGGCTCGCGGTCCTGATCGTGGCGGATGCCCTCGGCAGACGCAACCGCAATCTGCTGAAACCGCCGCTTTGGACCGAATCGCGCGGTTTCGCCACTGCCGCTGAGAGATCGCCCCTCCGCCCGCGGAACTGGGGTGGCGCCCGCCGTCCTGGGCGCCGAGGAGTCTCAAATGCGCACGGTCATCATCGGAGGCGGCGTCGCGGGTTGCGCGATGGCTGCAGCCCTCCGTGGAACAAGTCTGGTCGAAGGGTCGGTGCTGCTCGAGCGCCGGCCGGCCGACGCCCCCGCGGGCATGGGTTTCATCCTGCTGCGGAACGGCCTCGATGCGCTCGCCGCCGTCGCGCCCGAGTTCGACTGGGCCGCGGCGGGCAAGCAGATCACCCGCGTGTCGATGCGGTCCCGCTCGGGGCGAATCTTCGCCGAGTACCCGCTCGAGGACGCGGTCTGCGTGTCGCGCGGGACCTTCCTGCGCATGCTGCGCACCGCGGCAGACCAGACGCAGCTCCTCGAAGGTTGGGGCGTGCGCAACCTCGACCGCGACGGCGCGGGAACCACGAACGCGGTGGTGCTCGACGACGGCGGGCGGATCGAGGGCGACCTCTTCCTCGCGTGCGACGGTGCGCAGTCGCGCACGCGGCGGCTGGCGATGCCGCACGCCGAGCTGAGCGATGCCGCCGTGCTCGAAATCGTGTCGGTGGCCGAGTCGCCCGCGCTTGCGGCGCGCCTCGGAAACACATTCCGCAAGTATCACGACGAGGAAGGCGGCCTTGCGGTCGGCCTCCTCGCCGAGAATGACCGGCAGGTGGTGTGGTTCATCCAGATCGACGCGGAGCGCTGGCCCGTCGAGCGCGCGAGCCCAGAGGCCCTGCAGCGATTCGCCCTCGAACGCGTGTCGGGCTGGGCGCCCGAGATCCTCGAGGCGCTCGACGCGACCGACTTCACGCGATCGCACCTGTGGCCGACCCGCGACCTTCCGCCGCTCGATCGGCTGCATGTGGGAAACCTCGCGTTCCTTGGCGACGCGGCGCACGCGTGCCTGCCGTTCACGAGCCAGGGTGCGAACGGCGCGCTGGTCGACGCGGCCCTGCTCGGAAGCCTGCTCGCGCAGGCAGGGTCGCGGGTCGATGTCGCCGCGGCGCTCGAGCGCTACAGCCGCCTGCGAGTGCCGCATCACCGCCGCATGTTCATCGAGGGGCGCCGCCTGCGCGCGGAGTTCCTCTCGCCAGTGCCCGTCAGCGGGCCCCGAATTCCAATGGTCGCCTGAAAGGAGCCTGTCATGCAGTTCCGATCGCTTCAGGACGCAGCCGACGACACCACCGCACCCGCCGTGCGCATCGGCGAGCCCGAGTGGGCCTCCCTGCGGTCGCGCGCCTACAACCTGCGATGGGCCACCGTCGTGCAGGGCGTGATCCCGCTCACCGCCGCCGACCCCGACCTGCCGATCGCGCCCGGGATCGGCGAGGCGATCGCGCGCTATGTGGCGACGCCGCACCTCTGCTACGGGCCTGCGGCGGGTCTGCCCGAGTTCACCCGCGCGGTTGCGCGGCACTTCGCCGACACCAAGATGGCGGCCCTCGATGCGGCTCGCGTCACCGCCGCAAACTCCGCGGCGAGCGCGCTGATGCTGGTCGCGCGTCATGTGGTGATGCCCGGCGACGAGGTCGTGGTGCAGGATCCCGTCGACTTCCTGGTGGCCGAGAGCGTGCGCCGTGCGGGCGCGACCGTGCGCCGCTGGGAACCCGATGCCGACGGGCCCGATCGCGGACGCTTCACGCTGCGCGGCCTGAAGGCGGTCGTCACCGAGGCGACGCGCGCGATCGCGGTGTGCCATCCGCACAATCCGATGGGCACGCTGCTTTCGCCCGAGGAAGTGCGTGCGATCGCCCGCTTCGCGGCCGATCGAAGGATGACCGTGATCTCGGACGAGGTCTGGTCGGATGTCGTGCTCGATGGCCGGCCGTTCGAGTCGTTCGCCGCGCACGCGGGCGGGCGCGACGGGCTGCAGGCGTGGGTCGTGTACGGGCTTTCGAAGGGCTACGGACTTGCGGGGCTTCGGATCGGCGCGGTGATCGCGCCCGACGCGGCGGCGGCGGCGGCTTTCCGGGCCGCACAGGGGTTCGAGCTCACCATCGAGGGCGCGGCCACGCTCTCGCAGATCGCAGCGGTCGCGGCGCTCGAAGGCGCGGGTGCATGGCGCGCGGCGTTCCTCGAGCATGCGGCGGCGCAGCGCGACCGTGCGATCGAGCGCCTTTCCGCGCTCCGCGGCGTGCGCGTGCGCATACGGCCCGAGGCGACCTTCGTGCTCTTCCTCGACATCTCGGCCACGGGGCTCGACGAAGAGACCGTCGCGCAGCGGCTCGAGGTGCTCGCGGGCGTCAAGGTCGTGCCGGGCAGCCCGCGCTGGTTCGGCGCGGGCGCGGCGGGCCATGTCCGACTCAGCCTCGCCACGACGCGCGGAGTGCTCGACGAGGCGCTCGACCGCATCGCGTTCTCATGGGAGAGCGTGCTGGCCGCCTGATGCGAAGGCCGTGCCGCGCTCAGGGCGCGAAGTCGACGATGTACGACTTCCGCCACTTCGGTCGCCACTTGGCGACAAGTTCCTTGTGCAGCGGATGCTCGAGGTACTCGCGGTAGCCCTCGACCGAGTCGAACTGCACCACGATGCCGATGTCGTAGTCGCGCGCCACATTGCCGCGGCCGATGTCGACATGCGTGCCCGAGACATATCCGCGCACCGATGGGATTTCGGGCAGCAGGCGGTCGCTATCGGCCTTCATGGCTGCGAGGTCGGCCTTGTCCTCGAGTTCGACGAGAACCACATGCTGCAAGGCGCCTGGCATCGCGGTCGTCCGCGGACGCACGGGGATCGCGGGGGCCGGTTCCCGCACGGGGCTGGCCGGTGCGGGGCGGCCTGTGCTGCACGCTGCGGGCGCGATCGCGAGGGTCGCAAGGAGCGCAGGGAGCGCGAGGGTCACGGGGAGCGCGTGCGGCGCCAGTGCGGGAAACCGATGGCTGTTCGCGGGCATGGGGGCATCCTACGATCGGGGTTGCGGGCCTCGGTTGCGTGCCTCGGTTTCGGGCCTCGGTTTCGGGCCTCGGTTTCAGGCCTCGCTCTCGTGCCACGGTTATCTGCCTCCTCAGGTTTCCGTGCGGGGGCGCGAAGATCCGCCGCGGAAATGCCCGACAATCAAGATGGACGCGGACCCCCGCGGCCTCTGGATCCCCTCATGGCCATCGAGACTCGACTTCATTCCCGCCAGACGATCTGGCACATCGCCTACACCCTCGCCTGCGTGCTGTTCGCTGCGTGGGGCTGGTACGACTACGCGGTGAAGTACCCCGCTCAGGACGCCCGCTACGCCGAGTACAAGGAGCTGAGCGACATCAAGGAGCGCCTCGACAAGGGCGATACCGCCGCGCTCACACCTGAAGAGCAGGCCGAACTGCGGCGCGCGACCGATGGGCTTGCGAAGTTCGTCGAGGTTCCCGCGCCGCGCAGCCGTTTCGACTACCAGGTGCAGATCTGGGTGTACATGGTCGGATGCGGCGCCTCGGCGCCCTTCTTCGTGCTGATGAACATCCAGGCCCGCCGCAAACGCTACCGCCTCGATGACGACGGAACGCTGACCACGCCGGACGGGACTTTCCGCCAGGACGAGATCGTCGGGCTCGATCTCTCGAAATGGATGGACAAGTGGATCGCCAAGGTCAAGGTCGCCGACGGCCGCGAGGTCGCGCTCGACGACTACAAGTATCAGTACACCGAGGACATCGTGGGCGTGCTTGCCGCGCGCTTCGAGCCGGGCCAGTGGACGAGCGACGCGCGCCCGATCGGCGATCCGAAGTCGCGCGACACGAAGAAGGCGCTGGCCGAGCAGGAGGCGCGCGAGGCCGCGGGTGCGTCGGATGACGGCGACCCGCAGGGTTCCTGAGCGCGGATAACCCGATTTTGTCGCGGATTTCGCGTTGCGCGCGGCCTGTCGGCGCCGCGCGGGTTGCGCTACGCTCTTCGCTTCCATGCGCGCGACCACCGAACCCACGACCGCCATCGAGAAGCAGGACCGCTGCGGCGACCTGCCGCACCGTCCTCGCGTCCTCCTTGGCAAGATGGGGCTCGACGGGCACGACCGCGGCGTGAAGCTGATCGCGCGCGTGATGCGCGACTCGGGGATCCATGTGATCTACTCGGGGCTCTGGCAGACGCCGCGCAGCCTTGCGATCAGCGCGCGCGACGAGGACGCCGACTGCATCGCCTGCTCGATGATGTCGAACTCGCACCTCGTGCTGGTGCCGCGGCTTCTCGAGGAGTGCGCGAAGGTCGGGCGCCCCGACATGGTGGTCAATGTCGGCGGGATCATTCCGCAGGACGATGTGCCGAAGCTGCTCGCCGCGGGCGTGGCGCGCGTCTACCACACCGGCACGGGCATGGACGAGATCGTCGGCAGCGTGCGCGACAGCGTGAAGCCGTACGCGCCGCTCGCGGCGGCGGTGACGACGCATGCGACGGCGCTCCTTGCGCGCAACATCTCGCTCGCGCATGCGGGCGCGAAGGTCGATGCGCCGCGCCGGCGACCCGCGCAGGTCGTGGGAATCACGGGTTCGCCTGGTGCCGGCAAGAGCACGCTGGTCGCTGCGATGGCGAGCGAGGCGGTTCGCCGCGGCGAGCGCATCGCGGTGGTCGCGTTCGACCCGATGAGCCCGATCACGGGTGGCGCGCTGCTCGGCGACCGCCTGCGCGTCGACTTCAACGCGGTCGACGAGGGCATCTTCTACCGGTCGCTCGCGATCGTGGGCGAGGACTACCGCACCCTGCCCGACATCGTCGAGCTGATCGGCGGCGCGGGCTACGACAAGCTGATCGTCGAGACGGTGGGCGCGGGGCAGAACGATGTGGCGATCCGCTCGTTCGTCGACCGCACTGCGGTCGTGGTCGTGCCCGGCATGGGCGACGCGGTGCAGATGGACAAGGCGGGCATCCTCGAGATCGCCGACCTCTTCGTGGTGAACAAGGCCGACCACGCGGGCGAGTCGAAGCTCGTGCGCGAACTGCTCGACATCGCGGGCGGGCGGCGCATCTACGAGACGATCGCCACCCAGGGCAAGGGCGTGCTCGAGCTGCTCGACGGCCTGTTCGCCTGACCCTGACGCACGCCGCACCGCAGGAACACGATGCTCTCCTCGCTGCTCAACTCAGGCGACACGGGCCTCGTGTCGGTGACGCTGATCTCGATCGCGATCATCGTGGCGCGCATCATCGATGTGTCGCTGTCGACCTTCCGCACGGTGGCCGTGATCCAGGGCCGCCGCGGGCTGGCATGGGTGCTCGGGTTCTTCGAGGTGCTGGTGTGGGTGCTCGTGGTCAGCGAGGTGCTGGTCTCGGTGAGCAAGCACACATGGTTCGCGATCCCGTATGCGGTGGGCTTCGCGACGGGCAACTGGGTGGGCATCGTGATCGAGGAGCACTTCGCGCTTGGACGCCAGATCCTGCGCATCTTCACGCGCGAGGGCGCGGCGATGGCGCCTCGACTGCGCGACGCGGGATTCGGGGTGACCGAGTTCGAGGGCCGCGGCAAGGACGGGCCCGTGACGATGCTGTTCGTCGAGGCGGAGCGGAAGACGATGCGTGAAGTGACGCGGCTCGCGCGGGAGATAGACCCCCGCTGCTACTACTCGGTGGGCGATGTGCGAAGGGCATCGACGGCGACGACGAAGCCGACGAGGCAGGGAAGCTAGGGGCGGAGAGGCCTTCGAACCCGTTCCCAGCAGGTGCCTGGCACGTGCCGTG
>JBJTOV010000378.1:0-10354 GCA_046074745.1 Planctomycetota bacterium
GCGGCGTTCCGCTCGATGGCGCTCGCGATCGCCGAGGCGGGCGAGATCCGCTCGGCGAGCTCGACCGTGTTCAGCAGGATCGGCCGCGGCGGCCTGCCGCTAGCGGTCGAGACCACGAACGAGGCGGGCGAGACGGTCTACCGCGGGCTCCTGAACGCGGCGGGCAAGCCGCTCACGGTCACCTACGCGATTCTGGCGTTCGTGGCGGTCGCCGCGGTCGCGCAGTGGTTCCTGTCAGCCAGCCGCTTCGGCCGCCATGTGATCGCGGTCGGCGCGAACGAGACCGCCGCGCGCTATGCGGGCATCGCGGTCGGCTGGGTGCGCTTCCGCGCGTACGCGATCATGGGCCTGCTCGCGGGCGTGGCGGGCGTGCTGCAGAGCTCGCGCATGAACTCGGTGTCGACCTCGGGGCTCGGCGTCGGCGCGGAGCTCGACGCGATCGCCGCGGTCGTGATCGGCGGCACCAGCCTGCGCGGCGGATTCGGCCGCGTGTGGGGCACGGTGGTGGGCGTCCTCATCCTCGGCATGATCACCAACATCCTGACCATTTCGGGCGTGAGCCCTTACTGGCAGGGCGCGGTGAAGGGCGGCGTGATCGTGCTCGCGGTGCTCGTGCAGCGTGGGTCGCGCGACTGACCTTTCGGGTAGTCTGCGTGCCCCGCGGGCCGTTGCCGCGGCCACGCACCCCGAAACGGTCCGAACATGACACGCACCACGCTCTACACGCTGTCCGCCGTCGTTCTCGCCTCCGCCTCGACCCTGTTCGGCTTCTCGTCGGCCGAGCCCGCCGCGCCCGCACCCGCGGTGGCGCAGGCCGCCAAGCCGAAGATCGGCGTCTCGATTCCCGCCGCCGACCACGGTTGGACCGCGGGCGTCGTGTGGTGGGCGCGCGAGTGCGAGAAGCTCCATCCCGAGATCGAGTGGACCATCGTCACCGCCGAGACCCCCGAGAAGCAGATCGAGCAGATCGAGGCGCTGATGGCGAAGAAGGTCGACGGCCTGGTGATCCTGGCCACCGAGAGCGCTCCGATCACGCCCGTGGCCGAAGAGGCCCACAACCGCGGGATCCTGATCGTGAATGTCGACCGCGGCTTCCTGAAGCCCGTGGCCGACATCTTCATCGAGGGCGACAACAAGGCCTTCGGCAGGAAGAGCGCCGAGTTCATGGTCGAGAAGCTCGGCGGCAAGGGCAAGGCCAAGGGCAACCTGATCGTGCTCGAGGGCATTCCCTGCACGGTGAACACCGACCGCGTGAACGCCGCGATGGAGATCTTCAAGGCCGAGCCCGGCATCAAGATCGTCGGCCAGCAGGCCGCCAACTGGAACCGGCAGAAGGCGCTCGAGGTCACCGAGACGCTGCTGACCAAGGCTCCGAATGTCACCGCGATCTGGGCGTCGGACGACGACATGGCCCTCGGCGCCGAGCAGGCGCTGGCCGAGAAGGGGATCGAGGGCGTGTGGATCCTCGGCGGCGCGGGCATGAAGGACATCATCAAGCGCGTGATGGACAAGGACCCGATGTACCCGGCCGACATCACCTATCCGCCCTCGATGATCGCGACCGGCATGGAGCTGGCGGCGAGCGTGCTCGACGGCGGCAAGAAGGCCGAGAAGCTGCAGTACATGCCGCGCCACCTGATGATCGATGTCGACCTGGTGACGCCTGAGAACGCGAAGCAGTACTACTTCCCGAAGTCGGTGTACTGAACGGTGCCTGGCACCTGCCTGACACCTCCCGTGGAGCCTCCCGACACCTGCCGCGCACTGCCGGCAGGTGTCGGCCTTTGCGCGCCAGGCCGAGTTTCCGAGCGGTGCGCGCGTGTCGGCCGCCCGGGCGCGCGGTGCACGGCAGGTGCGCGGCAGGTGCACGGGAGGTGCGCGTGAGGTGCCTGGCACCGTGCGCGGAGGGTCTCGCCGGGGTCTTCGACGGCCTGTGGGGCGAGCTTGTGCGCGGCTCGGTCGACCGCCGCCACGGGTTCCATGTGCCCGTCATCGCGACGTCGGGCCTCGACGGCGCGCCGTCCGCGCGCAGCGTGGTGCTGCGGCGCGTGCTGCCCGAGCGCTGCGAGATCTGCTGCCACACCGACGCCCGCAGCGCGAAGGTGTCCGAGATCGCGCGCGAGCCGCGCGTGGCGTGGACCTTCTACGACCCGGGCCGCAAGTTGCAGGTGCGCGTGCAGGCGGTCGCATCGGTCGAGCGCGAGGGCGCGCGCGCCGACGAGGCGTGGGCGCGCAGTCCGCTGTCGAGCCGCCGCTGCTACCTCGCACCCATTGCGCCCGGCGCGGCGTGCGCCGAAGCCTCGCCGAACCTTCCCGAGGCGCTGCGCGCGCGCGTTCCGACCGCCGAGGAGTCGCAGGGCGGCCGCGCGAACTTCGCGTTCGTCGTCACGCAGGCGGTGGCGATCGACTGGCTCTTCCTCGCAAGCGAGGGGCACCAGCGCGCGCGCTTCACGGCGGGCGCAGGCGGGCTGTGGCACGGCACATGGGTCGAGCCGTGATGCGGATGTGAATTCGCGATGCCCGCGCCGCGCCGCGCCGCGGTCAGCTCGTCCATGCCGCAAGCAGCATGCCGAGGTCCGCGGCGTCGACCAGCCCCGATCCGTCGATGTCGGCGGCGGACCCCGACCCACCCCACGCGCCCAGCAGGAGCGCGAGGTCCGCGGCGCCCACCGTTCCGTCGCCGTCGAGTTCCTCGGGCAGGATCGGCACCAGCCGCACGAGCCGGGTGACGGCGCTCCCTGCGGGCCGGGCGCCTGCGAGCACCATGCGATTGTCGGCGATCACCGACGCGCCCATCACATCCCACGCGCCTTGCGACGGCGCGATCAGGCCCGAGGGTGACATGTTCGGCTCGCCAACGAAACTCACCCAGCTCGCGGTGTTCGCGACATAGGCGAGCGCATCGCCCCGGTCGTTCACCGACACCGCCGAGGTGGTCGTGGCGCAGCCGCCCACGAACTCCCAGCCCGTCTCGGGCCGGTAGCGCAGTGGAAAGGTGCTGCACCCCGAGAAGCCGAGGATCTGGCCGCAGATGTTTCCCGTGTCGGAGATGTCGCTCGTGATCACGCCCTGCCAGTTGCCCGCCGGCAGCGGGATCACCGTCTTCTGCATGGTCGCGAGGTCGAGCAGCTCGTTCGAGGCGACCGCGATGCGGTGCTCGTTCACATCGGCGGGCGTGCCGAAGTTCGGGAGGAGCGTGGCGCCGGTGGGCGCGAAGAGCGCGGCGCGCGGGTAGCTGCCGAGCCCGAGTCCGCCCGAGCCGCCCACGATGTCGCCGTGGCTGTTCACGCCGAACGCGGCCCCGTGGACATCGCCGGGGATCGTCGGAAGCAGCACGAAGCCGTAGCCCTTGCGCGTCGGATACCACGCGGCCGGCCGCGAGCCGATCGAGGCGATGGTGGAGGTGCTGACCGCGCCCACCACGATGCCGTTCGGGCTGATCGCGTACGCGTCCGACGACTGCCACTCGGCGGGGGTCGGCAGCAGCGAGAACGCCCCGCCACGCGGCGCGATGAACGCGCGGCCGACCTGCTGCGCGTTCAGCGCGCGTCCGACCGCGGTTCCTGCATCGTTCATGTCGAAGCCCGTCAGGCCGGTGCCGATCTCCTCGACGAGGTAGCTCGGCGGCGCAGCGTGCGCGGAAACCGCGGCAACGCACGCTGCCAGGCAGGCGGACGCCGCGCGTGCGATTCGAGGGATGTCGGTGTGGTTGGGCATGGTGGCGTCGGGCGAACCGTTTCCGACACTATGCCGCGGCTGCGGGCGGTACGAAGCGAAAGTCGCCGACGCGTGCACATCCGATCACGGACACAACGGCGTTGATACGGGCCCGATGCTGCGCGACCAACGCAACCGCTACCGCCGCCACGCCGCGCGCAGCGTGAGCGCGAACGGAATCCACCAGATCAAGTCGTTGGTTGGGATCGTGACGCCGAACGCCCACGGAAGCTCGCCGCGCGACGCCGTCCACACGAACCCGATCGGACCGAAGATCTTGCCGAGGAACCCGACGAGCACGATCGGCCAATGGCGCACGGGATCTCGGCTCGCGCACAGGTATCCGATGCCGTACACGCCGATCACCATGCCGAGGCACTGCCAGATCCCGCGGCCGACGCCCGTGAGCGGATCCATGCCCACGATTCCGAAGAGCGCATCGGGCGCGAGCACGACCCACGCGCCCCACGCCAGGTTGTAGAGGCCGGCCGCGAAGAGCCAGGTGCGCATCCAAGGACGGAAGTGAGCGGACGCGAGCGATTCGGACATGGGGCTTGCTTCGGGGCGACGGTCCGGTTGGATTCGCGGGGCTGACCAGCCTTGGGGCCGGCGCGGCCGAACGAGGCCCCGGCGCAGCCGAAAGAGGCCCCCGGCGCGGCCGGTCACAGCCTCGCCGCGCTGCGCGCGGGCTCAGTGCGCGACGCTCGGGCCAGATGGCGGATACCCGCGTTGAAAGAACACGCCGAGGGGACGCGTGCAGGAGTCTCTTCGGTGCAGTTGAACCAGCGGGGTTGCTTCCACGCGGTTCCACCCACGCGGTTGAGTCCACGCTGCTACTCCCACGCCGCTACTCCCACGCGTTCGCCAGGCTCTTGCTCGGCGACGCTGCGGGCGTGACCTCGATCTCGACCGACGCCAGCGTCTGCGCGCCGACCGGCTCCGAGGCCTGCGGCTCGAGCGCGGCGCGCTCCGACGCGGCCTTGTTCAGCCGCCCGTCGCCGCCGACTTCCTCGAACTTCACCGCCACGCGGCGGCTCACGCCGCGCTCGGGCATGGTGACGCCGTAGAGCTGGTGGCACGCCTGCATGGTGCGCTTGTGGTGCGTGATCACGATGAAGTGCGACACATCGAGGAACGGCTCGAGCGCCTTGCAGAAGCGCTCGACATTCGCCTCGTCGAGCGCGGCGTCGACCTCGTCGAGGATGCAGAAGGGCGACGGCTTCGACTGGAAGATCGCCATCAGGAGCGCAACCGCCGTCATCGTCTTCTCGCCGCCCGAAAGCTGGCTGATGACGCGCGGCTCCTTGCCAGGCGGCTTCGCGCGGATCTCGACGCCCGACTCGAGCCAGTCGGTTTCGCCGTTCTCGAGCGGCAGCAGGTAGATGTCGGCGCTGCCGCCGCCGAACAGTCGGCGGAACATGCCCGTCGGGCCCGCGAAGGTCTCGCGCACGCGCTCGAAGGTCTGCTGGAAGCGGGTGCGGCTCGCGTCGTCGAGCTCGCGGACCAGCGCCTCCAGGCTCGACTTCGCGCTGTCGATGTCGGCAAGCTGCTTCACCAGCTCCTCGTTGCGCACCTCGAGCTGCGAAAGCTCGTCGATCGCGTCGAGGTTCACATTGCCAAGGCGGCGGATCGCCTCCTTGAGGTCGTCGATCTCGGCCTGCGCGGGCTCGCGCTCGAGCGCCTCGAAGCCCTCGGCGGCGCGTTCCTCGAGATACGCGTCGTAGCTGCCGCGCAGGTCGAGCTCGATCTCGGAGAGCGTCTGCTCCTCGAGGCCTTCGCGGCGCACCTCGAGCTCGCGGCGCGAGAGCTCGACCGCATGGCTGTTGCGCTCGACGCGGGTCGCCTCGGTGCGCGCGGCGTCGACCTCGCGGGCCGAGCGCTCGACCGACGACTGCGCCTCGCGCAGGCGTCCGACGATCGACGCGAACTCCTCGGCGAGCGCCGCAAGACCCGCCGAAGCCTCGGCGATCTCCGCGCCCGTCTCCTCGAGGGTGGCCTCGGCGCGCTCGATGCTGGCGAGACGCCGAACGGCGCTCTCCTTGAGCGCGCTCGACTGGCGCGCAAGTTCTGCGGTGCGCGTCTCGAGATGGCGCTTCTCGCGCCGCGCGGCCTCGAGCGCGGCCTGCGCCTCGGCCGTCTTCACGCGCGCGGCGGCCACGGCCTCGGCGGCCTCGGTCGAGCGAGCCTTCGCGGCGTCGACCGAGGCGCGGGCGTCGTCGCGGCGCCCGGCGGCCTCGCTCGCGTCGCGGGTGGCGGCGTCGAGGCGCGTCGAAACGCCGCGCGCCTCTTCGTCGTTCGAACCGGTGCGCTCGAGCAGGTGCGCGCGCTCGGCGTCGGCCGACTGGCGCTGGCGCTCGATCTGCCGCATCAGCTGCTCGAGGCGCTCGGCCTGGTGCGCGGCGTCGAGCGCGGATCGGCGGGCCTCGGACAGCTGCTGGTTCGCAGCGCGCGACGCCTCCTGCGCGGCCTTCGACTCGACCTCGAGGCGCAGCGACTCCTCCTCGAGCGCGGCGACCTGCACGGCCAGCTCGTTCGAGCGCGTGTTGAGCTCGGCCAGCTCGGCGCGCCGCGCCAGGAAGCCGCCGCTCGCCGCATCGGTGCGCGCCGAGGCGTTCGCGATCACGCGGCCGCGCTCGTCGACGAGCACTCCCGTGCGCGTCGCGATGCGGCACCCCGCGAGCGGGCCTGCGGCCAGGCGCAGGGCCTGTTCGGCGTCGGCGACCACGAAGGTCGCGCCGAGCAGCCGTTCGGCCAGCGGCCGCACGCGCGCGTCGATGCGCACGAGCTCGAGCAGGGGAACAGCGCCCTCGATGGCGCCGATCGGCGCGTTGCGGGCCGCGCCGCCTGCGTTCGCCGCGGCGAACGACACGCGCGAACGCAGCGCGAGCGCCGACTGCACCAGCCCGCCGATCGACGCGATGTCCTCGGCCACCACGAGCTCGAGCAGATCGCCGAGCGCGCATTCGACGGCCTCGGCGTCGGCGCGGTCGGTATCGACCAGGTCGGCCATGACGCCCACGACCCCGGGAAACCTGGCGCGGTCGGCGAGCACGGCGCGCACGCCCGAGCCAAGGCCCTCGTGCGCGCGGCTCATCTCGTCGAGCACGCGGCGGCGCGACTCGACCGCGGTGCGCTCGTCGCGCACGCGCGCAAGCTCGCGCGCGAGCTGCGACTGCGAGTCGCCGAGCACGCTCGCCATGCGCATGCGCGCGTCGAGGGCGCGCTGGATGCGCTCGATCTCGTCCTGCGCCACCTGCCCGCGCACGACATGCGACAGGCGCGCGGCGCGATGCTGGTCGATCTCGCGGGCGAACGGCTCGAGGCGCGTGTCGAGCCGCACGAGCTCGTCATGCAGCGATCGCGCGCGCGACTCGATCGCCGCCAGCCGCTGCGCCAGCGCGCCACGCTCGCGGTCGAGGCGCGAGGCCTGCTCGGCCAGCGCGTCGGCGGTGCGGGTGGCCTCGAAGGCCTGCTGCTGCGCCTCGATGCGCCGCTCGTTCTCGGCGTGCGCGGCGCGCTCGGCGTCGGCCGCAGCCTCGTGGGCCGCCGCCACCTGCGCCTCGACCTGCCCACCCTGTGCGGCCAGCGACTCGCCCTCGGCGTCGAGCGCCGACAGCTGCGCGCGCTCGGCCTCGAGCCCCGCGCGCGCGTCGTCGAGCGTGCGCTGCGCGTACTCGGCGCGCTGCTTCGCCTGGCTCTCGAGCCCGCCGAGCTCGAGCCTGCGCTGCTCGAGCCGATGCTGCTCGGTCTCGACCGCGTGGCGTGCGATCTCGGCCTCCTGTTTCGCATCCTCGGCCTGCGCCAGCGCGGCCGCGACCGCGTTGCGCTCCTCCTCGAGCACCGCGAGCTCGCTCGTCAGCCCCTTCAGGCGCTCGATGAGCTCGTGGTACACATCGAGCGACAGCGCGCGGCGCAGCGTGCGCCTGCGGGTGTCGAGCTCCTGGAAGCGCCTCGCCTTGTCGGCCTGCCCGCGCACGATGCGCAGGCGGCGCTCGGTGTTCGCCAGCTGCTCGCGCGTCGCCACCAGGTTCTTCTCGGCGGCTTCGAGCTTGCGCGAGGCCTCGACCTTGCGCACGCGGAACCGCGCCACGCCCGCCGCTTCCTCGAGGATCGCGCGGCGCTCCACGGGGTTTGCGAGAAGCATCGCGTCGACCTTGCCCTGCTCGATGATCGAGTACGCGTCGTTGCCGATGCCCGTGTCGAGGAACAGGTCGCGGATGTCCTTGAGGCGCACCTTGCGGCCGTTGATCAGGTAGTCGCTCTTGCCGTCGCTCGTGAGGCGTCGGGTGACCTCGACGAGGTCGGCGTCGATGGGCAGCGTGCGGTTGCGCACGGCGCGGCGGTCGACCACGCGCTCGATCGGCTCGCCCGTGTCGGGGTCGACCTCGGGCTCGAGAACCTGCAGTTCCTCCTCGGTCTGCTCGGCGCGCTCGATCGAGCGCTCAAGCAGCGGGTTCTCGAAGCACAGCGTCACGCTCGCCATGCCCGCGGGCTTGCGCGCGGCCGAGCCCGCGAAGATGACATCGAGCATCGCGCCGCCGCGCAGGCTCTTCGCGCTGCGCTCGCCAAGCACCCACTTCACGGCGTCGACGACATTCGACTTGCCGCAGCCGTTCGGCCCCACGATGCCCGTGATGGGCGCATCGAAGCGGAACTCCGTCGGATCGGCGAAGCTCTTGAATCCGCTCAGAATCAGCTTGGCAAGACGCATCGTTCATCGACCTCCGTGTCACGGCGCGGCACGCCGCGGTTGCGGCGGACGCAGGCGCGCGGCGATGCCCCTCCTGGGCGTTTCGCCGTCGCCTGTTGGAGCGGCCCGCGCACGACGGCGGGCCGCTGGAAACTAGCGGGGGACAGTATCGCGTCCCGAGGTCGGAACTTCAACCGGCGGCGGCGGCTCGACCGTGGCGAGGTCGCTCGCGCCCGACGGATTCGAGGGCGGGGGCGCGGTCTCGGGGTCGAAGTCGGGTCGCACGACCTGCTCGTCCTCCTGCTGGCTGCGGAGGATGGCGGCGAGCACGCGGTCCTGCTCGGCCTTGAAGTCGGCCTTGATGTAGCCCGCGCGCCAGAGCTGGTGGATCGCGCCGATCGTCTCGCCGTACGACAGCCCGATGCCCGGATACGGCTTCTCGACGGTCGTCTTGTGCCCGAGGAACGGGATGAACTCCGACAGACGCGGATCGCTGTTCTGGATCTCGGGGCGGCCCTCGTCGTTCGGGCGCCAGAAGACCTGGATCTCGTCGTCGATCGAGTCGGCCTTCATGATCAGCCTGTTGCTCCACGCCGAATGGGTGAGCGGCCTCTCGACCGAAAGTTCGTCGCCGAACACGGCGATGGTGGGCTGGCCGCTCTGGGCCACATAGACCAGCGGGATCGCGCTCGGGATCAGCGCCACATCGAACTTGCCGTCGATGCTCATGCGCGCGATCAGCGGATCCTTGCGCTTGAGCAGCGCCTCGTAGGTCGCGAGCCGCACATCGACATCGGCGTCGTTCAGAAGCGGTCTCAGCCCGATGTCGACATCGGGGTTGAACTGCATGCGGCCGAGGAGCTCGATGGCCCTCAGCCGATTCTCGAGCGCGCCCGACGCCGCCATCGCGACCAGCGGCTTCACCGCCAGCGCGTCGTCGAGCGCCGCGCCCGCCTCGAGGGCGGCCATGCGCGGGTTCTCCTCGGGGTACTCGTAGAGGTCCTGCAGCACGGGCAGCGCGCGCTTGCCGAGCGCGCGGAAGCGCCACATGGCGCTGGTCGCGTTGCCGGGGTTCGCCACCAGCGCGCGGCGCACCGCAAGCGCGGTCGCCTCGGTCGAGGTGATGTCGAGCGGCACATGGCGCACGAGCTGGATGAAGTCCTCGGTCTTGCCGTGGTAGCTCGGCGGCACGCACAGGTCGATCGAGTCGGCGTTCTCGCCGCGCGCGGTCTCGGCGTCCTGCCGCGGCTCGCGCGGGAAGGTCGAGTTGATCGACGACTGGATGGTGCGCGCCCGCGTGTGGCTCGAGGTGGCGAGCTTCAGCTTGAGCGGAAGGTCCTTGGTGACGCGTCCGCCGTCGAGGATGCGGCCGACCAGGCGGTTCACCGCGTCGCGGCGCGTGGCGCCCGGCTCGACGAACGGGTTGATGAAGATCGGGCCCTTGGCCTCGGCGATGATGCGCGCTTGGCGCGAGCCGACGAGCAGCGGACCGGGCCGAAGCTCGGTGGTGTAGAGGCGGCCGCCCTCGAGGCTGGTGACATCGGTTCCGGGCAGCGCGCTCACCCGCAGGTCGAACTTGGTGTCCTCGGTCGCGCCCGGCGGCACCACGCCCTCGACCACCACCACGGCGGTGTCTGGGCTGTCGAGCATCTTCTGCGGGGTCAGGCCGTCGGGGCTGGTGGCGGGGTTGCCGATGCCGCGGCGTGCGAGCTCCTGCAGCATCATCGCGCGGACCTCGGCGGGCATCAGCCGGCCGCCCGTCTCCTTGAGACCGACCACGAGGCCGTATCCGCGCACGACCACGGGGCGCAGGCCGTCGACCACGGTCTCGCTCGCGACCGTGCCGCGCATGATCGGATCGACATCGAGCACGAAGTTCGAGGCGTTCGCCCGATCCTGCCGCGGCTTGGGCGGGACCTTCTCGACCACTTCGCCGCAGCCAAGGGG
>JBJTOV010000379.1:0-3174 GCA_046074745.1 Planctomycetota bacterium
GCCACCGAACGCTCGTGGAACTCGTCGAGCACCACCGCGCCCACGCGCGAGAGCGACGGATCGCCCTGCATCTGCCGCACGAACAGGCCATCGGTGACGAAGCGGATGCGCGTCTCGCGCGAGATGCGGCGGTCGTGCCGCGTCTCGTAGCCGACGAGCCCGCCGACCTCGCCGCCAAGCTCCGCGGCCACGCGCGTGGCCAGCATGCGCGCCGCGAGCCTGCGCGGCTCGAGCACCACGACATCGCCGCGCACGCCCTCGAGGTCGAGCAGGAACTTCGGCAGCTGCGTGCTCTTGCCCGAGCCCGTCGCCGCCACGACCACCAGCCTGTTGCGCGCGCGCACCGCGGCGCGGATCTCGTCGCGCACGCGCTGGATCGGCAGGTCCTCGGGCCGCACCGCCATCAGATCGCGCTCTCGTGCCACGCGTCGCCGCTGCGGCGGCGATGGCGCGGTCCGCCGCGCGTGCCGTCGCCCGACAGGCGCTCCTCGTCGTCGCGCTCGAAGCGCGGCAGCGACGGCGCCACCACGCGCTGTCCGATGTGGGCCTCCCACACGATGCGCACGGCCTCGTCCACGCTGTCGGTGATCGAGAAGATGTCGAAGTCGCCCGGGCTGATCGTGGCGTACTCGTCGCGCAGCGTCGCCTTCATCCAGTCGATCAGGCCCGACCAGAACTTCACGCCCACGAGCACCACGGGAAACGGCACGATCTTCAGCGTCTGGATCAGCGTGAGCGCCTCGAACAGCTCGTCCATCGTGCCGAAGCCGCCCGGGAAGATGATGAATCCGCGCGCGTACTTCACGAACATCACCTTGCGCACGAAGAAGTAGCGGAACTCGATGTCGACATTCTGGAACGGGTTCGGCCGCTGCTCCATCGGCAGCACGATGTTCAGGCCCACGCTCGTGCCCTTCGCCTCGATCGCGCCCTTGTTCGCGGCTTCCATGATGCCGGGGCCTCCGCCCGTGATCACGCTGAAGCCCTTCTCGGCGAGCATGCGTCCGTAGCGCTCGGCGTCCTTGTAGGAAGGATGCTCCGGCTTCAGGCGCGCCGAGCCGAACACCGCCACGCCCTGCGGGTGCTTCGACATCGTCTCGACGCCATCGACGAACTCGCTCAGGATGCGCAGCGCGCGCCAGCTCTCGAGCGCCAGGGTTGCCTTGCGGGCTTCGGTGTCCATGGGCGGAAGGTACCCGAGCGGAGGTTGAAACGCGGCGATCAACCCGCGGGAAGCGGAACACGCAAACGTATTGTGCAAAGGGATTTAGATACAAAAATTTGCGATGGAACCCGCAAACGGCTATCCTCTGACTCCTATGCCGAAGAACACTTCTGCGCGCCAGAACGCGCGCAGCTCTTCCGGTTCAACCAAGTCCGCAACCAGCCAGCGCCCGGCTTCCACGAAGGGCGCGCGACAGGCGACAACGAGTGCGAGAAAGCCCGCCGAGAAGGCGAAGGCTGTGGCTTCGCGCCCATTGGCTGCGGCTGCCACGCCGTCGCGATTGCCGAAGCTCGAGCAGCTTCCCGTGCCGAAGGGCGGCCGCAAGGGCGCGGCCGCGTCTGCGCCCGGCACGACCTCCGAGAAGGTTTCCATCAAGGTTGATGTGACCCCGGCGCCTGTCGCGAAGCCCGCGCCCGTCGCGAAGGCGGCGCCCGCCGCCGTGAAGCCCGCTCCCGCGCCTGCGAAGCCCGCGCAGCCGTCTGCCGTCGCGAAGCCTGCTGCCGTCGCCGCGAAGCCCGCACCCGTCGCCGCGAAGCCCGCACCCGCCGCCGAGACCCGCAAGCCCGCTTCCGCCCCCGCGCCGCGCACCTACACCGAGCAGCCGCCCGCGCGCCAGCTCGGCCTGCGCGCCACGCGCCCCGAGGAGGTCGCCACCGTGCGTCCGCTCGAGATGCGCAGCGGCCGCGCCAGCGAGTCGAAGCCGCCCAAGTCGTCGTCCGACATCAACGGCTACTCGGCCGCCGTCCGCTACCTGCTCGAGCGCACCGACTTCGAGCGCATGCGCACGGTGAAGTACAACGAGACGACCTTCAAGCTCGAGCGCATGGAGCAGCTGCTCGCAAAGCTCGGCAACCCGCATCGCCAGATCCGCACGGTGCATGTGGGCGGCACGAACGGCAAGGGTTCGACCGTCGGCATGATCGCGTCCATGCTGCAGGCGTGCGGCTACACCGTGGGCGTGTACACGAGCCCGCACCTCGTCGACATGCGCGAGCGCATCGTGATCAACGGCCAGATGATCGAGAAGGCCGCGTTCGCCGAGACGATGAAGAAGGTCGCGAAGGCCGCCGAGAAGGCGGGCGTGGAGCCGACCTTCTTCGAGGCCGTGACCGCCGCGTGCTTCAAGCACTTCGCCGAGCAGGCCGTCGACATCGCCGTCGTCGAGGTGGGCCTCGGCGGACGACTCGACTCGACCAACGTGATCCGTCCCGAGGCGTGCGTCATCACCTCGATCGACTTCGATCACACGAAGCTCCTCGGCAACACGCTCGAGGAGATCGCGCGCGAGAAGGCGGGGATCTTCAAGAAGAATGTCCCCGCGTTCATCTTCGAGAGCGAGCCGAATGTCCAGCAGGCGATCGCGGAGGTCGCCGAGAAGTCGGGCGCGCAGCTGCGCGTCGTGAACAAGGACATCGATTTCTCGGCGCGTTTCTGCGTGACCGACGATCTCGGCCCGCACACGCGCGTGTGCCTCTACAGCAAGACCTCGCGGCTCGAGCACCTGCCCGTACCGCTGCCGGGCGAGCATCAGGCGTCGAACTGCGGCCTCGCGCTCGCGGTGGTCGACCACCTGAAGACCGTCGGCTTCGACTGCCCCGAGGACAAGCTGACCACGGGCCTCGCCGCCACGCGCGTCACGGGCCGCATGCAGCTCGTGTGGGACCGCCCGCGCGTCCTCGTCGACGGCGCGCACAACCCCGCGGCCGTGGGCGCGCTCATGCGCTGCGTGGGCGCGCATGTTCCGTACGACTCGATGGTCTGCGTCTTCGGCTGCTGCAGCGACAAGGATGTGCCGGGCCTGATCGACAAGGTCAACCTCGGCGCCGACAAGGTGATCTTCACGCGCGCCGCGGGCAACCCGCGCTCGGCCGATCCCGAGGACCTGCAGAAGCTCTTCAACGAGCGCTCGGGCAAGATGAGCCAGGTGGCGAAGTCGCTGCCCGAGGCGC
>JBJTOV010000380.1:0-17251 GCA_046074745.1 Planctomycetota bacterium
CGACCAGGGCTGGCGCGGCAAGGGCCAGTTCGGCCTGATCGTGCAGGGCTACTCGGCGAACGCGGCGCAGGGCTCGGGCGTTGGCGACAACGCGATCGAGGTCGACGGCGCCGAGCAGTCGGACTACCAGCCGGTGACCACGGGCGTGCTCTACAACATGACGGTGATCGGCAACCCCGGCACCACGAATGCGAACGGCGGCGACCACGCCATCGCGCTCCGTGACAACGCCCGCATGCAGTTCCGCCAGTCGATCTTCATGGATCTCGGCGAGCGCCTGCTGAACAACGACAACATCGACGGCGACGGCGGCGCGGGCTACGGATTCAACGGAACCCTGACCTTCAACGCCACCTGGACCACGCCGTACAGCACCTACTCGACCGTCAACGCGCCCGCGAACCCCGCGCTCTTCTACCAGGCGCAGTCGAGCGGCAACCTGAACGAGATCAAGGACTCGGTGTTCTTCAACAACACCTTCGGCACCGCCTACTCGACCGCCGATTCGGTGGGCGTGCGCGGCAAGGCGAACCAGAATGTGACCGCGGTGAACAGCCCGATCGCGTCGATCACCCGCGCGCCGGCCGTGAACCCGAGCGGCACGCTGCAGGTTCGCCGCGTCACCTCGCTCGATCCGCGCGCGTCGAACGACGCCGTGACCTCGGCGGGCACTGCGCCGAACGACGGATTCTTCACGCCGGTCAACTACCGCGGCGCGTTCGGACCGACGGAGAACTGGCTGTGCGGCTGGACCGCGGCCGACAACTACGGCTTCAATGTCGCTCCTCCAGGCGGCTGCGTGATCGGCCAGCCTTGCCCGGCCGACACCAACGGCGACGGCACCGTGAACGCCGCCGACTTGTCGGACCTGCTCGGTAGCTGGGGTTCGGCGAACCCGCTCACCGACCTGAACGACGACGGCATCGTCGGCGCGCCCGACCTCTCGATCATGCTCGGCGCGTGGGGCGCCTGCCCGTGATCCGACGGCTCGTGCCGTGATCTCTCTTTGTGTGTGATTCACTCGGGCCGCGGGGCGTCTGCCGGCGACGAACGCTGGCAGGCGCCCCCGGCCGAGTGTCTTCAGGACGGTAAGGAATCGGTCAACGCCATGTTGCTTCCACTCGCACTTCTCGCTGCATCGGCGTCGCTCGCGGTTCCGCCGGCGACGCAGCCCGCGCCGACGGGTGCCGTGGCCGCGGCGGACGCCGACCGACGCGCGGAGGCGCTTGAGCTCGCGTTCGCGGTCGCGACGACGATTCCCGTGCAATACCACGGCCGCGAGCGCGCGAAGCAGCAGGAGCTGGTGGGCGTCGGCTTCGTGGATCTCGGCTACGCCGAACAGGCTCGCACGCTGGTGTCGCGCATCGAGGGCTGGCGCAGCGCCGCGCTGCTCGCCCGCGTGGCCATGCGGGACGCGAAGGCGGGGCGCGCCGACGAGGCGCGTGCCTCTGCGGCGAAGATCGTCGAGGCGAGCCGCCATCCGTCGGTCACCGACTGGCAGCGCGAATCGCTGAGCGTGTGGGCGGCGCGCATCCATGCTGCGATCGGCGACGACGCGGTGGCCAGCGAGCTCGAGAAGGGCGTTGGCGAGAACGAGATGGGCAAGGTCGCCGCGACGCGCGCCGCCCGTTCGCCGCTCGAGTCGTTCGATGCCCAGATGCCGCTGATCGAGGGCTACATCAAGACGCTGAACTTCGACCTCGTGCGCAACGGCGTCGATGTCGCGCTCGAGTACTACCCGCACTGCTACGCCGACGCCGCGCGCCGTGCGCGGGTCGAGGCGCTGGTCGAGTCCGCCTCGAAGCACCTGCCGCACGACCTGCGCGTGCTCGCGTGGCTGCGCCTTGCCGATGTCGCGCACGACCGTGGCGATGCAGTCGCCGCGCGGTCGCTGATCGCGAGGGCCGATGCCGCGCTCGCTGCGGCGGCGTGGGCCCCCGAGGACGAGACGGCCATCCGTGCGCGCGTCGCACGCAGCAAGGGCAGGACGGGCGACCTCGAGGCCGCGCGCGCCGACATTGCCGCCGCCATCGCCGCCTACGACGCGGGCCGCGACCGCATCATCGACATCTTCCGCGCCGGTGTGCTGCGCGCCGTCGCCGAGACGCAGGCATCGATCGGCGACGCCGTCGCCGCGCGCGCCACCTACATGCGCGCCCTCGACGAGGGCGCGGTGAACCCGAACGCTCGTCCGCGCGCGTGCGACCTCGTCGCCTCCCTCGTCTCGATGGCCTCCTCGGGCACGCTGCCCGACGAGGCCGCCTCGGCGCGCATCGCCGCCATCCGCGAAGGGCTCAAGGACCCATGGTGAACCCCTCGGGATCGATGTGGGTGGCCGCCGGCGTTGCGCTCTGCGCAACCGCGGGCGCGGCCGCGCAGCAGGCGGGCTCGGTGCGCGGCATCGTGACCGACCGCGACTTCGGTGCGCCCGTCGCGCTCGCGACCATCACCGTCGTCGAGACGGGCGCGAAGGTGCAGGCGAGCGAGCAGGGCACCTTCGTCATCGCCGACCTGCCGCCCGGCACCTACACGCTCGTGTTCGCGAAGGACGGCTACCTGCGGCAGGTGAAGACGGGCGTGGCCGTGCTCGGCGACGCCGTGGCGGAGGTCGAGGTCCAGCTCGCGGGCGAGTACGAGGACATGGACGAGTTCGTCGTCCAGGAGATCGAGCTCGGCGAGAGCGAGGGCGCGCTGCTCCAGCTGCGCATCGAGACGCCACAGCTCCTCGACTCGGTGGGCGCGGAGATGCTGTCGAAGGCAGGCGCGAGCGACGCCGCGGCCGCGCTGCTGCTCGTGCCGGGTGCGAGCGTGCAGGACGGCAAGTACGCCGTGGTGCGCGGTCTTCCCGACCGCTATGTCAGCGCGCAGCTCGACGGCGTGCGCCTTCCGACCTCCGACGCCGAGCGCCGCGCGGTGCAGCTCGACCAGTTTCCGTCGGCGATCATCCAGAGCGTGCAGGTGAGCAAGACCTTCACGCCCGACCAGCAGGGCGACGCGTCGGGCGGCGCGGTCAACATCGACCTGAAGGACATCCCCGACGAGACCTCGATCCAGTTCAAGATCCAGGGCGGATTCAACTCGCAGGTCCAGAAGGCGGACAACTTCCTGTCCTACGACGGAGGACGCCCGGGCCACTGGGGCGACTTCAACGGCGCGGGCATCCAGAACGACCTGATCGGCCAGTCGTGGCCGAACCCCGTGGGCACGCAGCCGAGCGAGATCCCGGGCGCCGACTACAAGTGGTCGCTCTCGGGCGGCGGCAAGTGGGAGCTCGACGAGGGCGTGAAGGTCGGCGGATTCGCGAGCGTCTTCTACGAGCGCGACAGCTCGTACTTCGACAACGGCGTCGAGGACTCGTGGTTCATCACGCAGGGCGAGGGCCTGGTGCCCGAGTACTCGCAGGGTTCGCCCAGCCAGTTCCGCTTCCAGTCGAGCCTGCTCGACATCGAGCAGGGGTCGCAGTCGGTGCAGTGGGGCACGCTGCTCTCGGGCGGCGTCGAGACCGAGTCGACGCGCCTTGGCGCGACCTATCTCTACACGAGCACCGCGGTCAGCACGGCCACGCTCGCCACGAACACGCGCGGCAAGGAGTACTTCTGCGGCCCGTCGTTCGACTGGAGCTTCTCGGGGTTCATCTTCGAGCCGCTGCCGCCGTACGACCCGAACGACCCCACGAGCATCGCCAACACCGACCTCTACGAGTGCTCGCCGTACCAGCGGCTCGAGACGCTCGACTACACCGAGACGGTCACCGAGTCGTACATCCTGAAGGGCGAGCACAAGCTCTTCGCCGACGGCGTGATGGACGCGTTCGACAACGCGGTGCTCGACTGGACGCTCTCGTCGAGCACGGCGAGCTTCGACCAGCCCGACAAGACGCAGTTCTCGGCGATCTGGCTGCCGGCGTCGATCTACTACGGCGACCCGCTGTGGCTGAGCTTCGCGCCCGCCGAGAACATCAATCTCGGCTGGGTGCAGCACATCAAGCAGACGATCGACGAGACGAGCGAGCAGATCTCGCTGAACCTGAAGCTGCCGTTCACGAACGACAACGAGCGCACGGGCTACTTCAAGACGGGCGTGTTCGCCGACAATGTCGACCGCGACTACCGCCAGGAGACCTACAGCAACCGCGGCAGCGGCAGCTATGCGGGCGACTGGGACGATCCGTGGAGCGCGGTGTTTCCCGAGGAGGACTCGCCGATCTTCGCGTCCGAGTTCGACATCGACTACGACGGCAACCAGCGGATCGGCGCGTTCTACATGATGGCCGATGTGCCGATCGGCGACACATGGAGCCTGATCGGCGGCGCGCGGCTCGAGAACTCGACGCTCAGCACGACCGTGAGCGGCGACCAGTTCGCCACCTGGTACGACCTCGACACGGGGCAGGTGATCAACTTCACGCAGAATCCCGACGCCGCGAATGTGAACAGCGCCGACGACCGCGCGCTGCCCATGATCGGCGCCGAGTGGGTGATCGAGGAAGGGCTCGTGTTCCGCGGCGCGTACACGCAGACGATCGCGCGGCAGACCTTCCGCGAGATCACGCCCGTGATCCAGCAGGAGTACCTCGGCGGCCCGATCTTCATCGGAAACCCCGATCTCGCGCTGAGCTCGCTCGACAACTGGGACCTCCGCCTCGACTTCACGCCCGCCGAGGGCTGGTTCGCGTCGGGCTCGTGGTTCTACAAGAAGGTGTTCGACGCGATCGAGTACGCGCAGTTCGACTCGCCCGGCGGCTTCACCTTCACCGCGCCCGTCAACTACCCCGATGGCGAGCTGATGGGCGTCGAGGCCGAGATCCGCCTCGTGCTCGGCGATGTGAACAAGACGCTCGACGGCCTTTCGCTCGGGCTCAACGCCACATTCATCTCCTCCGAGGTGACGCTGCCCGAGGACGAGGTCGAGGACTTCGAGCAGGCGGGATTCGCGCTGACGAGCCGCGACATGACCGCGGCGCCCGCGTACCTGTTCAACGCCAACGCCACCTACGAGCACAAGCCGACGGGCACCACGGTGTCGCTCTTCTACACCGTGACGGGCGACACGCTGATCGCGGGCGCTGGCCTCGACGACGGCATCAACTTCGTGCCCAGCATCTACGCGCTTCCCTACGGAACGCTGAACTTCACGCTGCAGCAGGACCTCGGGGGCATCCTCGACGGCCTGAAGCTCTTCTTCCAGGCGAAGAACCTGCTGAATCCCGAGATCGAGACCGTCTACCGCTCCGACTTCCTGCCCGACGGCGATGTGCTGAACACCTCGTACACCGCGGGCGTGGACTTCGCGCTCGGACTGAGCTGGCAGGTCGACTTCTGAATCAACGCGCGACGCGCAGGAAACCACCATGAAGCACGCCATCGTCCTTGCATCGCTTGCCACGGCCGCGGCACTGGCCGCCGCCCCGCAGGAAGGAACGCCGAGCCAGGCCACGCCCGCCGAGGTCGAGCAGCGCATCGGCACGGTGCGCGAGGTGCTCGACCGCTGGGTCGACACGCGCCGCGTCATCGCCGACGAGGAGCGCGAGTTCGCGCTCGCGAAGGACATGCTGGCCGCGCGCATCGATCTCGTGCAGCGCGACATCGACGGCGTGCGCGGCAAGGTGAAGGAGGCCGAGGCGAGCATCACCGAGGCCGACCGCCGCCGCGACGAGCTGGTGGCGCAGAGCGACCGTCTGAAGACGACCTCCGAGTCGATGCAGCGCACCATCGAGGACATGGAGCGCCGCACGCGCGCGCTGCTCGCGCGCATTCCCGATCCGATCCGCGAGCGCGTGAAGCCGCTCAGCCAGCGCGTTCCCGCCGAGGGCGCCGAGTCGAAGCTCGCGCTCGCGGTGCGGTTCCAGAATGTGATCGGCATCCTGAACGAAGTGAACAAGTTCAACCGCGAGATCACGATGACGAGCGAGGTGCGCCAGCTGCCCGACGGCTCGTCGGCCGAGGTCACCGCGCTGTACATCGGGATCGCGCAGGGCTTCTATGTGAACGGCGCGGGCACCGTGGCGGGAATCGGCGGCGCGGGCGCCGACGGCTGGACCTGGCGCCCCGCGAACGACGCGGCGCCGCGCATCGCGGCCGTCGTGGCCATCCTGAAGAACGAGCAGCCCGCGGAGTTCATCGAGCTCCCGATCAAGGTCGACTGACACGAGGCACGGCACCCATGAAGAACTTCGCACACATCCCCGCCGCGCTCGCGTTCGCCGCGCTTGCGTTCGCCGCGCCCGCGGCCGTCCATGCAGCCGACGATGCGCCCGCGCCGCAGGCCCCCGCGGCCGCTGGATTCTCCGACGCGGCCACCGACATCGAGAAGCGGCTCGACGACAGCCTGAAGGAGCTCGCCGACCTGCGCCGCCGCATGGCCGACGAAAAGATCCCGCTCTCGCGTCGCCTCGGCGACCTCGAGCAGGACCTCGTCAAGGCGCGCCAGGAGCTCACGCAGGCCTCGCGCACGCTCGACAACCGCACGCTCGACCTCGGGCGGCTGACCAACGACATCAAGGCGCGCGAGCAGGAGGCGGGCTACCTCGCGAACCTGCTCGGCGAGTACCTGCGCAACTTCGAGGCGGGCCTGCACATCGCCGAGCTCCAGCTCTACCGCGACCGCCTGAAGGAGGCGCAGCTCGCCTCCGAGAAGGACGAAGCGACCGCCGAGGAGCTGTTCAAGGCGCAATCGCCGCTGATCGCGATGTCGCTCGAGCGCCTCGAGTCGGCGCTCGGGGGCTCGCGCTTCGCGGGCCAGGCGGTTGCCGAGGACGGAACGGTCGCCAAGGGTTCGTTCGTCCTGCTCGGGCCGACCGCGGTGTTCCGCTCGGACGACGGCGCGCGCGTCGGCACCGCCGAGCAGCGCCTCGGCTCGCTCGAGCCCGCGATCTTCACCTTCGACAAGCCCGAGCTCGCCGCGTCGGCCGGCCAGTTCGTGGCCGGCACGGGCGGCGCGTTCCCGTTCGACCCGACCCTCGGAACCGCGCACAAGATCGAGGCGACCGAGGAGACGCTCTGGGAGCACATCAAGGCCGGCGGCCCCGTGATGGTGCCGATCTTCGCGCTCGCGGGCGCGGCGCTGCTGGTGGCGCTCTTCAAGTGGGTGTCGATGCTCTTCGTGCGCATGCCGTCGCGGTCGCGCGTGAAGGAGCTGATGGCCGCCGTCGGCCGCGGCGACCAGGCGAAGGCCGCCGAGCTTGCGGGCCGCATGAAGGGCCCGATGGGCCGCATGCTGCGCGCGGGCATCGAGGCGCTGCGCGCGGGCCAGCCGCGCGAGGAGGCCGAGGAGTCGATGTACGAGACGATGCAGGTCACGCGCCTGTCGCTCAACCGGTTCCTGCCGTTCGTCGCGATCTCCGCCGCGGCCGCGCCGCTCCTCGGTCTGCTCGGCACCGTGACGGGCATCATGAACACCTTCAACATGATCACGATCTACGGCACGGGCGATGTCAAGTCGCTTTCGAGCGGCATCTCCGAGGCGCTCATCACCACCGAGTACGGCCTGATCGTGGCGATTCCGTCGCTCCTGATCCACGCGTTCCTGTCGGCGAAGGCGCGCAACACGGTGAACCGCATGGAGACGACCGGCGTGGCGTTCATGAACGAGGTGCTCAAGAGCGAGGTGCGCGCCAAGTCGGCGCCCGCACGCGAGGCCGTGGGAGCGGCGTGACGCGATGAAGGAATCGTTCCTCGTCATCCCCTGGCTGTCGCCCGAGCAGCAGCAGTTCCTCGACCGCGCGGTCGAGATCTGGATCGCGGGCGGCTGGTCGATGTGGGCGATCGCCTTCGTGGCCTTCGTCATGTGCGCCCTCGGGGCGAGCATGGTGATCACGATGGTGGCGCGCGGCATGTGGACCTCGTCCGACCGCCGCATCGCGCGCATGGTGGCCGACCCGCCCGCCGCCGCGGCAACACCGGCCGCCTGGTCGGCGAGGCGCTGTCGACGGGGACCATCGAGGGCGTGGACGGCGCGTTCACGCAGTACCGCCTGGCCGAGCTCGCGTCGTTCGACCGCAAGCTGCGCATGATGAAGATCTGCGTCGGCACCGCGCCGCTCCTCGGGCTGTTCGGCACGGTGACGGGCATGCTGGTCACCTTCGCGGCGCTCTCGTCGGGCTCGGGCGGCGAGAAGACGATGGCGCAGATCGCGGGCGGCATCTCGGAGGCGCTCATCACCACCGAGACGGGCCTGGTGGTCGCGCTGCCGGGCCTCTTCCTCCAGTACCAGGTGGCGCGGCGCGTGGAGGCCTTCAAGGTCTTCCTCGGCCGCGTCGAGCACGCATGCCACCGCGCGGTGCGCGAGCGGCAGGCGCAGGCGCGCAAGGCGACGCAGCAGGACACCGCCCGAACGGCGGCATGACGGAAGGCATACGACCATGGGACGCTTCAGGGATTCATCCTCCGACGACGCGGGCGAGCCGGGCATCGACCTGAGCCCGATGCTCGACTGCGTGTTCATCCTGCTCATCTTCTTCATCGTCACCACGACCTTCGTCGAGGAAACGGGCGTCGAGGTCGACAAGCCGCAGGCTGCGTCGAGCGTGCAGCTCGAGAAGACGAGCATCCTGATCGCGATCACCGCCAAGGGCGAGGTCGTGTACGGAGGCCGCGAGATCGGCGTGGGCGGCGTGCAGACGCTCGTGAAGCGCATGATCCAGAAGGAGGATGTGCCCGTGATCATCCAGGCCGACCGCGAGGCGGCGTCGGGGGTGCTGGTGCGTGTGCTCGACGAGGCGAAGCTGGCGGGCGCGACCAAGGTCAGCATCGCCAGCCTGAAGCCGCGTGCATGACGGCGGGACGGTCGGCTCAAAGAGGCGTGTCGTGGAATCACTGATCCGTTTCATCTCCATCTCGCTGCAGAACCTGCTGGCCGTGGCCGTGGGCCTGGCGCTCGCGCTCGGGCTGTTCCTGCTGCTTCCGCTTCTCGAGAGCATCACCGCGACGCCGACGGCCGACCTGATGGTGCAGCCTGCGAGCACCGCGAACCTTCCGCCGCCGCCACCCCCTCCGCCCGAGGAGGAGAAGCCCGAGGAAGAGGAGAAGAAGCCCGACGAGCCGCCGCCGCCCGACCTTGCCGAGGAGACGCCGCCGCTCGACCTGTCGCAGCTCGAGCTCGCGCTGAATGTCGGCGCGGGCGGAGGCGTCGGCTCGTTCCAAGGCGATTTCGCGGTCAAGCTGCCCGTGGCCGACGACTCGAAGGAGGACGCGTCGGATGTCGACGCGCTCTTCTCGATCGCCGACCTCGACCAGAAGCCGCGCGTGATGTACCAGCCCGGCCCGACCATGACGGGCGACATGCGCAAGCAGGCGCCCGGCACGGTGTCGATCGTGTTCGTGGTCGACCAGCGCGGCCGCGTCGAGAACCCCGTCATCCAGTCGACCAGCAACCCCATCTTCGACGCCGCCGCGCTTTCGGCGGTGAAGCAGTGGCGTTTCGAGCCGGGAAAGCGCAACGGCGAGGCCGTGAAGTTCCGCATGCGCGTCCCGATCACCTTCCCGAAGCCAGGCAAGTAAGCAACCCGGCCGCGCGCCGGCCCGAGAGCCCAGCCATGATCCCGACCACCGTCGTCCTCTCGCTCTTCCTGTCCGCCGCAGCCCTGGCCGCGCCGCCCAAGAAGCAGAAGCCGCCCGAGCCGCCGCCGCCGGAGCCCGAGCCGCGGCCCGTGTTCGTGGTGCCCGGCCCCGAGCAGCCCATGGCGTTCGGCGACGAGGTGCGCAGGCTCTGGGCGAGCGACGACTTCCAGCGCGTGCTCGCGCTGTCGTACCAGTCGGAAAGCGATGTCGAGCCGAAGGTGAACGATCTCGAGAAGCCGCAGCTCTACGAGGTGCTCAAGCTGATCGCCGCCGAGAAGCCCGCCGAGGCGCTCGCCATGGTCGATCCGCTCTGCAAGGACGACGCGAGCGCGGTGTTCGACTTCACGAAGGCGAACATCCACTTCCAGCTCGAGGAGCTCGACAAGGCGGCCGAGGCCTACGCGAAGGCCGCGGTGAAGTTCCCGAAGTTCCGCCGCGCGTGGCGCAACCTCGCGCTCATCCATGTGCGCAAGGGCGAGTTCGCCAAGGCGATCGCGCCGCTCACGCGGCTGGTCGAGCTCAACGGCGCCGACTCGGTGGTGTACGGCCTGCTCGGCTACGCGTACTCGCTCCAGGACGACAACCTCGGCGCGGAGAGCGCGTACCGCATGGCCCTCCTCCTCGACCCGAAGTCGAAGGACTGGCAGCTCGGCCTCGCGCGCACCTTCTTCAAGCAGGAGCGCTGGGCCGACGCGATCGCGCTCACCCAGCGCCTGATCGCCGAGAAGCCCGAGCAGACCGACCTCTGGCTTCTGCAGGCGAACGCGTTCATCGGCAGCGGCCAGCCCATGAAGGCCGCGCAGAACTACGAGATCGTGGCGCGCATGGGCAAGTCGACCGTCGACAGCACGCTCATGCTCGGCGACATCTATGTGAACGAGGAGCTGTACGGCCCCGCGGTCGACTGCTACGCCCGCGCGCTCACGATGACGCCGCGCCCCGTGGCCGAGCGGCCGCTGCGCGCGGCGAAGGTGATCCTTGCGCGCGGCGCGCTCGAGGACGGCCGTCGCCTTGTCGAGCGCACCGCCGAGGTGTTCGGCCAGGACCTCACGGTGAACGAGCGCAAGGACCTGCTCAAGCTGCGCTCGCGCATCGCGGCCGCCACGCAGGCCACCGCCGAGCAGGCGCGCGTACTCGCGCAGATCATCGAGCTCGACCCGCTCGACGGCGAGGCACTTATGCTCCTCGGCCAGTACCACGCCGACCAGGGCGACCTCGAGAAGGCCGTGTTCCACTACGAGCGCGCGGCGAGCGTGGAGAAGTTCGAGGCCGACGCGAAGGTGCGCCATGCGCAGGTGCTGGTGAAGCAGGGGCGCTACGGCGACGCGGTGCCGCTCCTTCGGTCGGCGCAGCAGGCGCGCCCGCGCGACAATGTGCAGACCTACCTCGATCAGGTCGAGCGGGCCGCGAAGGGCCGCTGACCGGCACGAAGCGACCAGCGCGGCACCCTCGGGAACCCGGAGCCCGAGGGTGCTTTGCTTGCACGCGAGACATGCACGCGAGGGTGCTGCGGATCACGCGGTGCGGGTGCCGTGGCCGCGCTCAGATCTCCGACCACAGAGCAAGCAGGATGGACAGATCCGCGGCCTCGACCAGCCCATTGGCGTCGATGTCGGCCAGGCCCGTCGTGCCGCCCCATGCGGCGAGCAGCATGGAAAGGTCAGCGGCGCCGACGCGGCCATCGAGGTCGATGTCGCCGCGGTGGAACGCGCGCGCCGTGACCGTGATGGTGACCGAGCGCTCGTCGAACATGCCGTCCGAGTCGGTGCCGCGCACGGTGATCACATGCGTGCCGACCGACAGGCTGCGGATGGTGCGCAGGCGGCCTGTGCCGATCGGACCGTCGCGCGAACTGGTCCAGGTGACCGATGCCTCGGGAAGCAGCTGGTCGTCGAGGTCCCATGCGCTGCCGTGCAGGATGACGGCCGCGCCCTGCGGGAAGGCCGTCGCGTTGTTCGGCGAGATCAGATGCACGAACGGCACGCTCGCCCCCATGAACGACATCGCGCCGCCGAACTCGTGGTCGGTGGTGTTGAAGCCGTCCGAGACGCGCAGGCGCAGGCGGCCAAGGCCCGCACCGCTTCCGGGAAGGTCGCGCGCATCGAGCGCGAACATGCCGCCCGCGTCGGACAGGCCGACCGGGATCCACGCGTTGCCGCCGTCGGGGCTGTAGAGCAGGTTCGCGGTCATGGCGTCGCCGTCGGCATCGGTGGCGCTCCATCGGATGTTCGCCATTCCGCCGATCGCGCCACCGAGCGGAAGCGGGGCCGTGCTCCCGTCGTCGGCCACGGTCTCGACGGTCGCGGATGCGACCACGGGCGACGACGCCGAGCGCACGACGGCGGCGAGCGGCCGTCCCGTGCCCGCCTCGCGCACCGCGACGCGCGCGATGCGCCGCCCCTGCGGTTCGAGCGGCAGCACGGCGTACAGCGAGGTCGCGCGGTGCAGATGGCCGTCGCCCGCACAGCTTTCGCGGCACGAGCGCGTGTCGACCCGCACGCGGTGGAGCAGCGCGCCGTCGGCGGCGTACGCCGCGACCTCGACATTGCCCGCGGGGTTGTCGTCGGAAACGACGCCGCTCGCCAGTTCGAACGACGGCTGCAGGCCCACGCGGCGCAGCACATGGTCGTGGGTGCCTGACAGGCGCAGCGCGGGCACGCCGCGGTCGGTGCGCGCCGCGTCGTTCGCGCCTCCGCCGGTGTCCGACTCTCCGTCAAGCCCCGCGCACGCCGAGCGTGCATCGTTGATCGCATCGAGGTACGACGCCTGGTTCACCCACGCCTGCACCGTGTCGAGTCCGGCCACCATGATGTCGTTGCGCGCGGTGGGCATGACTTGCGCGATGTTCAGCGGGTCCTTCAGGTGGTGCTCCACATCGAACCCCACGGCGCCGATCGTGGTCGTGTTGTGCACCAGACCCCAGAGGTGGCCGACTTCATGCGCGAATGTGCGCTGGTACTTGCTCTGCTGCGTGTTGCCGAACGCCGCCGCCCCAGGGATGCCGATCGCCACGCCGTTGCCCGAGTACGGGTTGCCGGGAAGCCAGCCGTAGATGAACTCGGGGCGGGTGAAGCCCGCGGCGGGGATCTGGTTCTGGCGGATGTCGTTCAGCGTGTTCAGCAAGGTCGTGGCGGTGGTGTTGACATCGCTCGACCAGGTCAGGTTGCCGAAGGGCGAACGGTGGTAGTTCCAGTCGCCCGTCTTGTAGATGCCGCGCAGGAAGTTGTCGCCGTTGCCCGGCTCGAGCAGCGAGGCGGTCGGCAGGCCGCCGCCGAGCGTGTAGTTGATCGGCACATACGCGAGTTCCATGAACTTCCGGCACAGGAACACGCGGTTCGAGAGCGTGAACTGGTTGTTCGCGAAGCTTGTCTCGGCCACGGTGCGGAACGGGTTGACCACGACCACGAGATCGATGTCGCTCGACACGGGCGGCACGAAGGAGAAGTTCAGCGTGTCGTTCAGGTTGGCGCTGTTCGGCGCGACGGGGGCCGTGATCGGCCCGTTGGTGCTGTAGACGGGAGAGCCCGCGATCTCGACGCCGTTCGAGTAGACCCGCAGCAGCGCGTCGACGCCCGGTTGGGCGGTGGTCTGCCCGTTCAGGCTCACCTTCACCCGTACCGCGGTTGCGTTGCCAGCGACCAGCGCCGTGGTGTTCGCGCTGTTCTGCCAGCCTTGGGTGACCTCGATCGAGGACACCGAGAGGTCGACCGCAGAGGCTCCGCATGAAATGGCGAGCGCAGGAAGGAAGGCGGCTGTTCGGCGGTGTGACATGGGAACCTGCGCCGAAAGGTACTGGAGCCGTGTCTTCGATACGCCATGCAGCGCGATCGGGGCGGGAAAGAAGTGAGTTTGCGGACCTCGCAGAACCTCAGGCCGAATCCTCAGGTTGTCCTTGTCCGAAGGGCGTTGACGGGCATCATGGCTTGTCGTTCGACGGCCTGGCGAAAGCCCCGAGTCGCACGATCCTGGAGAGCAGCATGCATCGAAATCTCGCTTCGGCGGCCCTGTGGGCAATCGCTTTCTCGGTCGCGCCCGCGACCTTCGCCGCGAACATCACCGTGACCCAGAGCGGGTTCACTTTCGTCCCCGAGACGGTCACGGTCGTTCCCGGCGACACCATCACCTGGGTCCGCACGAGTCTGACGCACACGATCACCAGTGGCTCGAACTGCGAGGCCGATGGGCTGTTCGCGGGCCTGATCTCGGGCGGCGAGCCGACCTGGAGCTGGACCGTTCCCGCGAAGGTGGCGGGGCAGACCATTCCGTATTTCTGCGAGCCTCACTGCGCCATCGGGCATGTCGGAACGATCATCGTCACCAATCCGACGCCGTCGCCCGACCTGACGGGCGATGGGCTCGTGAACGGCGCGGATCTCGCCACGCTGCTCGGCCAATGGGGCAGCGCGGGTTCGGCCGACTTCGACGGCAGCGGGCAGGTCGCGGGGCCGGATCTCGCGACGCTTCTGGGTGCGTGGACTGGGTGAAGCCGAATCGAGACTGAGGTCGAGATCGAGGCCCCAGATCCGAATCCGGATCCGAGCAACTTTCGACGCGGTGCTTTCGGCCGCGAATCTCTACAACCCTTGAACGAACGAGGCGCGGCCAATCGACCGCGCCTCGTTCATTTGTCGTCGGATGTGCGCGCAGACTCAGCCCGTCCACGCCGCAAGCAGGGCGCTCAGGTCGGCCGCATCGATCGTGCCGTTCCCGTCGATGTCGCCCGCGCCGCTGCCGCCCCACGCCGACAGCAGGGTCGACAGGTCGGCGGCGTTCACCACGCCGTCGCCGTTCAGGTCGGCGGGGTTCGACGGCGGCGCGCTCGGCGCCTTGGCGGCGAGCAGGATCGAGTTCGGGTCGCCCGCCGCGCCCGGTCGGAACAGGCCCAGCGTGGCGTTCGCGTTGGCGGGCGCGCGGTCGGCGTCGAACCAGAAGTTGTAGAGCGTCGCGAAGCGCAGCGCGTTGCTGTTCGCGCTCTGGGCGAATGTCCCGCCCGACCAGGTCACGGCGCCGCCTGCGGTCGAAACGCTCCAGTCGGTGTTCGAGTACATGTCGCCCGAGTGGTAGTCGACATCGTGGAAGCCGATGTTCGACACCGTGACGCCCGCGGGCACGGGCACGCTGAACGACTGGCCCGACCGGTGCGAGTTGATGTTCTGCACCGCGTACTCGTAGCGCCAGGTGCCGTTTCCGTTGTCGGTGACCTTGTAGCCGAGGATGAAGCGGCCGTCGTTCACCACATCGCCCGTCACGAGCGTGACCGCGCTGTCGAAGTTGCGCCACGCCTGGATCGCGGGCTGCTGCTGGTTGGTCGCGCCCGTCATCGTGAGCGTGTACGCGCCCGATGCGAGCGAACCGACGGTGAACTGCCGCCACGAGCCATTGTTGTTGTCGTTGCCCGCGGCCGCGTCGCCCGGGTGGATGTACTGGCCCTCGGCCAGGTAGACCGCACCCGCGTTCAGCGACGGGTTGAGGTCGTTTCCGTTGACCTGGATGCGGCGGCCGATGGTGGCGGGGGCCGCGGGCATGCCCACGTTGTAGCTGCCAGGGAACACGCCCGTGGCCGCATTCACTTCGGTGCGCGTGCCGAGGCCGCTCTGGCTGCCGTTCAGGCCCGCGCTGTAGGGGTCGGAGCAGCCGACGCCAAGCCAGGTGCCGCTCGACGACGGCGTGCAGGCGCCGCACAGCGTGCCTTGCAGGGCGGTGAAGCCGTGCTTGCCCCAGCCCATGCCGATGTGCTCGATGCGGCCGCCCTTGATGCGGTACATGTTCTGCGGGATGAACGGGTGGCGGTTGTCGGGCTGCGCGAACCAGTCGAGGAGCGCGTCACCGATGTTGCAGCTGGTGGTGCCGATCGCGTAGGCCATGATGGTCTGGCCGTTCACGACGGTCGAGCCGTACTTGGCGACATCGGGGATCGCGCCGACGATCACATCGGGGCCAACGCCGCCGCCGCCACCACCGCCGCCACCACCACCGCCCGAACCGCCGAAGGAGACGGCGAGCGAACCGGAACCGCCGTTGCCGGAGCCGAATCCGCCCACCGCAACGCGGTAGGTGGTCCCAGCGACCAGCGTCGCGGTCGCGGAGCTCTGCAGACCGCACGCATCGTCGTTGCACGCGATGGGAACCTGGCCTGCGCCGCACGCCGAGAGCACCGCGATGCGCGTGTCCCACGAAGAGGCGCCGCACAGCGAGAAGGTGTAGCTGCCGGCCTCGGCGGGCGTGAAGGTGAAGTAGTTCACCTTGTAGATCGTGTGCGCGTTGCAGCCCGCGCCCGAAGACACCGAAAGCGATGCGGTGGCCGGGGTGGTGTCGAAGGCGTTCGAGCCGATCACGGCTGCGGGCGCGGTCGCGCAGTCGGTGCCGCCGCCCGCCGTGCCTCCGTCCTTGCCTCCGTCCTTGCCACCCGCGTGCGCCGAAAGCTGGCCGAGCCAGATGGCGGTGCTGCCGAGGAGGACGCTTCCGACGATCATCTTGGTCTGCATCGTTGCTCCAGAATTGCGACGGCCGCAAGCGACCGACTTCCACTGCCAAGGTACTTCCCGCCGCCGCCAAGGGAAGGCGCTGCCCGACTGATTCTCGGGACTTGCCGTGGATATCGCCCGTGGCGGAGGCGCTCCCGAGGCCCTTGGAATCCGCTCGGCAGCGGTGTTTTCGCGCCGAGCAGTCGATTCCGTAGGGTCGCAGCCCCGCGTGTGGCACAATGTCTCGTCCCCCAAGGAGGCTCCTGTGCTGGTTTCACGCTGCAACGCCACGATGTTCCTGCTCGCCACCTGCCTGGTCGCCGCGACCGAGGCCAACGCCGCCGATGCGGTCCGCATCAGCCAGGTCTACGGCGGCGGCGGCAGCACCAGCTCGACGGCCGCCTACAACCGCGACTATGTCGAGATCTTCAACAGCGGCGCCGATCCGGTGTCGCTTGCGGGCTGGACGCTCGAGTACGGCTCCGCGGCCGGCAACTGGGGCAGCAGCGCGACCACGATCTACACCTTCCCGAAGGGTGCGACGATCGCGCCGTGCCAGTACCTGCTGATCGCGTTCGGAACGCCATCGACGGGCGGCGCCGCGCTGCCCGTGACGGCTGACTTCACCTTCAACATCGCGATGAGCGCGACCAGCGGCAAGGTCGCGCTGTTCCGCCAGGTGAACACGAATGTCGCCTGCGGCGCCGAGATCGCGGGGTCGCTCGTCGACAAGGTCGCCTACGGCACCGCCAACTGCGCCGAAGGCACCGCTGCGGGCGCGCTCACGAGCGCCTCGGGCCTCGTTCGCAACAGCAACGGGCAGGCCGACACCGACGACAATCTCGCCGACTTCACGATCACCACGCCGCCCGTGCCGCGCAACGCGCAGTCGCCCGCCCCGAAGGGTTGCGGCGGTGGCGGTGGACCGACCCCGTGCCCTGCGGACCTCGACAACGACGGCCAGGTCGCCGCGAGCGACCTTGCGGTGATGCTCGGCGCCTGGGGCGGCCCCGGCACGGCCGACCTGAACGGCGACGGCCAGGTCGGCGCCGCGGATCTTTCGGTCCTGCTCGGTGCGTGGGGGCCGTGCCCGAGCTGATCGCGCGCGAGAGAGGCTGAGAGCTGACGCGCTGGCGGCCGCAGGCCGCTCGTGGGCGTAGCCGCTCGCGTCCATGTGCATGGCGGCGAGGAAGGCGTTTGCGAGGGACTCGAACTTCGCGCCGCAGGCGC
>JBJTOV010000381.1:0-6421 GCA_046074745.1 Planctomycetota bacterium
AGCGCCACCGTCGACTTGCCCACGCCGCCCTTGCCCGCGCCCACCGCGATCACCTGGCGCACGCCGGGCAGGGGGTTGGTGCCGTCGCGGGTGCGCTCGTTCGCGCGCCGCACATCGGCGGTGAAGGTCACCTCGACGCCCTTCGAGGGCACGCCCTTCTCGGCAGCCTTCGCGGCGATCGCCGCCTCGATGTCGCCGCGGATCTTGTCCTTCATGGGGCAGGCGGGGGTGGTCAGCTCCACGGTCACGAAGGCGCGGTCGCCCTCGACGCGGGTTTCCTTGACCATGCCGAGGGTGACGAGGTCCTTGCGGATGTCGGGGTCGAGCACCGTGCGCAGGGCGTCGGTGAGGTCGGCGGGGGTCAGGGGCATGGTTCTCGGCTTGCGTTTCGGCTTCGAGGGGTGCGGGGTGTGCGGAAGGGAGCGGATGGTAGCGCGGCCTCTCGAGCGGCTTTCGGGGGCTTCGTGGCAATCCTGCGGGCCGCCGCAGCGTTCTGCCGACCGAGGCGTACCACGCGAGCCCTGCCTCGGGCAGAAAGCGAACCCCATGACGATCAGCCGAACCTTCCGTCTTGTTCCTGCGACCGCAATGGCGATGGCTCTGCTGCTGTCGCCGACCACGCTCTCGGCGGCCGAACCGCCTGCGAAGCCCGACGGCGGCATCAAGGGCCCCAAGGTGCCCGACGAAAGCCTGAAGTCGGACAAGCCCTTCGCGGGTGGCAACAAGGGTCGCGCGCCCCAGTCGAAGCCCATGATGGAGCTGCGCGTGATGGGCGCGGCGATCGACGGCCTCGGCCTCGAGGGCGAGCAGAAGGACAAGGTCGCCGCCGTGCGCGCCGACTTCATGAAGCGCCTCGAGACCTACGAGAAGGAGGCGGCCGCCAAGCGCAAGGAGCTGACCGAGCAGCGTAAGAAGGCGCCGTCCGACCAGCCGCCGAGCGAGGAGTGGAAGAAGGCGATGCAGCAGCTCGAGAACGGGCGTCCGAAGCTCGAGGAGCTGAAGAAGTCGCTCGCCGAGGTCCTTTCGCCGGAGCAGATGGATCTTCTGAAGGAGCGTTACGACGAAGGTATGAAGAAGGCGCGCGAGGAGATGACCCGCCGTGCCGAGGAAGAGCGCCGCAAGAAGGAAGAGGCCGCGAAGAATGGCGGCGACGGGATGCAGGGCGACAAGCCGGCCGATGGCGCACCGCGCCGCGGCGGCAAGGGCCAGCCCACGCCGCCCGCGCAGCCCAACTGACTGGTTGACCCGCACCGGAAGCGGGGCCCATCAAGCACGCGGGCCGCGACAGATGTCGCGGCCCGCGCTTGTTTCATGTGGTGTGCGATCAGCCGCCGCCGAACACGCGCACATCGTCGTACTCGGACAGCGTGTACGGTCCGTTCGGATTCTGCGCGGTGCTCACGATGTCGGTCTTCGGCGTCGAGGGCGAGCCGAGGCCATCGAACTTCGAGAAGAACACGCCGTCGCGGCCTGCCGAGATCGCGGCGATCGCCGCGCGCGGTGCCCCCTGCAGCGGGGTGCCGGGCGCGCCGTAGCTCACATTGCGCAGGATCTGGGCCAGCGTGGCGTTCCGCTGCGTCACGGGCGCGGCGATCAGCACGCTGTCCGCCTGCGAGCGGCCGAGTTCGCCGAGGTACACCGAGGTCAGGTAGGGGTTCGCGCCCTGGAATGCGTACACGCAGTCGGCCAGCGAGTCGGCCGCGTTGGCGCCCGCCACCAGCGTCGACCCCTGCGGCCGCATCTGGCGGTAGTAGAGGACCGGCTGTCCCCACGCGTCGAGCAGGTCGGTAATGCGGTACGGATCGTTCTCGAACGGCGACTCGACATTGAGCGTCGTCATGTACTGGCCGGGTGCAGGCTGCAGATCGTCGGCCTTCGGCGAGAAGAACGACTTGTACTGCGTGCCGCGGATGCGCGGACCTTCGCCGACCTTGGTCGTGTTCACCTTGATCGCGTAGTTGCCGGCGGCGCCGCCGTTGAAGGTGATGACCGTCCAGGTCGCGTAGGCGGGGGCGGCGTACTGCGGATCGTCCTGCGGGATCGCGCCGCCGCAGAGGTGGAGGATCGCGTTCTCCGTGGAGGAGATCTTGGGATCGGCCGCGAGGATCGCCTCGGGCACGATGCCGGGGTAGAACCCGAACTGCTGCTGGAAGGTCTCGCACGCCTTCACGAACTCGCCGAGCAGGCTTTCGGTCTGCGTCTTGCGGGCGCGCTCCTGCACGCGGCTGAGCGCGGGCAGCAGGATGCCGATCAGCAGGGCGATGATGCCGATCACGACCAGCATCTCGGTCAGCGTGAAGCCACGCGCGGCGGAAACAGTTCGCAGGGTCTTTCGTTCGGACATGGTCGAGATCCTACCGCAGCACCCTTCGGCGCGAATGCGCGGAACGGCCCTGCGGCCGAGGTTTACGCAGGAGGCGTGCCCTCGGACGCGCCGCGCGGCGGCCCGGCGGCGCGCAGCGCGTGTTTGGAATCGTGGAAGCGCGTCTGGCCGCGCCTTACGGGGCGTTGCCGGGCGCGGCGCGCACCTGCCGCAGGCCCTCGTAGGCGGCGATGGCGACCGCGGTGGCGAGGTTCAGGCTGCGCACGCCGTCGCCGCGCGGCATGGGGATCGCGAGCGTGTGGCTTGGGCCGTGGCGCGCCTCGACCCACGCGTGGGTCTCGGGGCCGACGCCCGTCGATTCCTTGCCGAAGAGCAGGTAGTCGCCGCGCGCGAACGAAGCGTCGAAGTGGGCCCGCGTGCCGCGCGCGGAGAACAGCCACAGGCGCGCGGGTTGCTCGCGCGCCACGAAGGCGTCCCACGAGGGGTGCTCGACGCAGTCGACGAGGTGCCAGTAGTCGAGGCCCGCTCGGCGGCGGGCCTTCTCATCCATGTCGAAGCCGATCGGGTGGATGATGTGCAGTCGGCAGCCGAGCGCTGCAGCGGTGCGCCCGATGTTTCCCGTGTTGTTCGGGATCTCGGGGTTCAGGAGCACGAGATGGAAGAGTGGTTCGGCCAATTGCGGCTGCGGTTCAGCCACGCGCGGCTGCGGTTCGGGCGCGCCGCGCGGGCTCAGCGCTCGAGCTCTTCCTTGGTCGGCGGGTTCTGGAAGCCCACGCCCTTCGCGCGGTCGGCCCTTGCCTGCCCGACGCACAGAAGGCACCAGATGGTGCAGGTGGCGATCCACAGAACATTGGAGAAGAGGACGAGCATCATGGGCGGGAATCCGAGGTCGAGCGAACTGAGTTCGATGCGTTCGAAGGTCAGAGGTGGTCAGTCTATCGGCGATTCGCCGACGCGACGGTTGGCGAACGCGGGATCGATGCGGGCGGACGGGTCCGCGTGAACGCCCCCTGCAGGATTCGAACCTGCGACCTGCGCTTTAGGAAAGCGCCGCTCTATCCAGCTGAGCTAAGAGGGCAGCCGGACGGGCAGTATAGGGTTTCAGCCGCGCAGTTCGCGCACGGTGCGGAACAGGCAGTAGCCGTTCCAGATGCCGAAGACGATCAGGATGAGCGGGGAGGTGGCGAGGTTGTACTCGGCGTCCACCATGTCCCACACGGCGCAGCCGAGCGGGCCGACCGTCGCGAGCGCGACCATGGCAAGGTAGACGGGCGCGGCCTTGCGGTTGCCTGAAAGCGCGAGCAGCACGCAGGCGAGCGACGCGACGGCGACGATGCGCATCGTCCAGACGAAGGCGAGGTACAGCGGCACCGCCTCGCCGCTGTTGCCTGTGGTCGAGAGCCCCGCGAAGAAGCCGTAGTACCCGAAGATCGCCGCGGTGAGCGCGGGGCCGAGGACATCGAGTTCCACTTCGCGGTTCGCGGGCATGGATGAATCGTACCCGAGGCGCGGTGGGCGTACAGTGCGGGCGCGATGCTCGACCTCTTCCCCGAGTGGCTCAAGGCTTGGCTCGCGCTCGGCCCCGTCCTGGTGGTGCTGTCGCTTGCGTTCACGCTCGGCACGATCGCGGCCGTGCTGCTCGACCGGCGGTCGCGCTCGGCCTCGGCGATGTCCTGGGTGCTGGTGTGCGTGCTGGTGCCGTTCGTGGGGCCGGGGCTCTATTGGTTCCTAGGGAAGCCTTGGCTTTCGGCGGGGCGCGCCAAGGCCTATCGCAGGGTGGCCGAGGAGCGTGCCGAGGCGCGGCGGCGCGAGTCGACCGCGGGCGGGGCGCTTGCGCGTCGCGTCATGGGGCACGAGATCCGCGCCGTGCTCTGTCCCGAGCAGCGCCACCTCGCGTCGCAGGCGGCCACCATCGCGGGCGACGAGCCCGTCGGCGGCAACGAGATCGAGGTGTTCGAGGAGTCGGACGAGCTGTTCGAGGCCGTTGCGCGCGACATCGACGCGGCCGACAAGCATGTGCATGTCCTCTACTACATCGCGCTCGACGACGAGGCGAGCCGCCCCGTGTTCACCGCGCTCGAGGCGGCGGCGCGGCGCGGCGTGAAGTGCCGCATGCTGCTCGACGCGCTCGGTTCGAAGCCGTTTCTCGCAAGCCCGCGCGCGGCCAACCTGCGCGCGGCGGGCGTGGAGCTGGTCGAGGCGCTGCCCGTCGGCTTCTTCCGCAGGCGGTTCGGGCGCATCGATCTGCGCAACCATCGCAAGCTCATCGTGATCGACGGGGCGATCGGGTACATCGGAAGCCACAATCTGGCCGCGCGCGAGTTCAAGGTGAAGGCGCGCTACTCGCCGTGGATCGATGCGACCATGCGCGTGGTGGGGCCTGTGGCGAACGACCTGCAGAAGATCTTCGCCGAGGACTGGTACATCGAGAACGACGAGGAGCTGTGGGACCTGGTGGTCGAAGGGCCGCTGTCCGAGGCGCGGCCCGCGATCGCGCAGGTGCTGGCCACGGGCCCTGCGACCTACGAAAGCGCGATGCCGCAGATGATTCTGTCGATGGTGCATGCGGCGGAGCGCGAGGTGGTGCTCACGACGCCGTACTTCGTGCCCGACGAGCCGATGATGGCCGCGTTGATGACCGCGGCGCGCCGCGGCGTGCGCACGGTGCTCGTGGTGCCTGAGCGGGTCGACATGAAGACGGTGGCGCTCGCGAGCCGTAAGTTCTTCCATCGGCTGCTCGAGTCGGGCGTCGAGATCTGGCAGTACCGCGGCGGACTGCTGCACGCGAAGACCGTCGTCGCCGACGGCAACACCAGCATGATGACGAGCGCGAATCTCGACCGGCGCAGCTTCGAGCTCAACCTCGAGGCGAGCCTGGTGATCTACGACCCCGCGGTCAGCAAGCGCTTGCGCGGCGTGCAGCAGGGGTACCTCGATCGGTCTGCGCGCATCTCGCTCGCGGCGTGGATCCGCCGCCCCGCGTGGAAGCGGCTGGTCGAGAACGCGGTGGGCCTTCTGGCGCCGCTTCTGTAGTGCGCGGGCTCGCGGCCGCACGCGGGTTATCCCGCCCGTCGGGTGGGGTTGAGCGCCGCGCCGCTTCGGCTATACTCCGCGACCCTTCGCCGATGTAGCTCAGCTGGTTTAGAGCGTTGGATTCATAACCCGAAGGTCGGCGGTTCGAGTCCGCCCATCGGCATGTTTTGAGCGGTTGCGACTGTCGTCCGAGGCCCTGAATGGGCCTCGGACATCTTCGCAACCTTTGGTGCTTGGTGGCTTGGGGAAGGCGCGCGCTTCGGGGTGGATCGTGACGATGTCGACCGACGCCGTCGGCCTCCGGCCGACGGGTGCCCATCTCGAAGACGATGGGTCGCCGATGTTCCAATCTCGGCACGACGCCGTCGGCCCTTGGCCGACGGGTCATGGGCGATGGGACCGGCGCTGCGCGCCGCGGCCCACTCGAGATCGTCGTACTGGGCGACCCATCGTCTTCGAGATGGGCACCCGCCGCCTTCGGCGGCGGCGATGTGCCGAGACGGTGGATCGAACTTCCAGACCGACCGGCCGAGGGCGGCGATGTACCGAGACGACGGGTCGAACTTCCAGACCTCGCGCCCGAAGGGCGACGACGAACCGAGACAATTTCGACCGACGCCGTCGGCCTCTGGCCGACGGGTCATGGACGATGGGACCGGCGCTTCGCGCCGCGGCCCACTCGAGATCGTCGTACTGGGCGACCCATCGTCTTCGAGATGGGCACCCGCCGCCTTCGGCGGCGGCGATGTGCCGAGACGACGGATCGAACTTCCAGAACGACCGGCTGAGGGCGGCGGATCGAACTTCCAGACCGCGCGCCCGAAGGGCGACGACGAACCGTGACGATGTCGACCGACGCCGTCGGCCTCTGGCCGACGGGTGCCCATCTCGAAGACGATGGGTCGCCGATGTTCCAATCTCGGCGCGACGCCGTCGGCCCTTGGCCGAGGGGTCATGGTCGAGGGGACTGGCGCTGCGCGCCGCGGCCCACGTGAGATTGTTGGGCTGGGCGACCCATCGTCTTAGAGATGGGCACCCGCCGCCTTCGGCGGCGGCGATGTGCCG
>JBJTOV010000382.1:0-6388 GCA_046074745.1 Planctomycetota bacterium
CGATCCGACGCGCCGTCTCCCAGACCTTCTCGCCGCCGACAAGTTGGTTCGATTGCTTCCAGAACTGCACCTCGCCGAGCGCTCGGTCGTGCCAGCCGTTGCCCACGATGCCATGCTGCGCCGGACCGACGCCCGTCAGCATGCTCGACTGCGCGGTGCAGGTCACCGCGGGCAGAGGCGGCCTGAGCGTGCGCACGCCACCCGAGCGCCGCGCGAAGTCGCGGATGTTCGGTGTGGACTCGCCGATCAGGTTCGGCGACAGTCCGACGACATTGAGCACGCAGGTCCGCTGGATCACGCATGGATGGTACGGCCTTCATCGGGGCCTACAGGGCTTGGAAAGCCCGCCCTCCGTGCAGGGTTTGTGGTGCACGGAGGGGGGCCGAGGTAGAGGAGAGTCCGTGTCCGCCGCCGGGGAGCGACGGGCGCAGGGGATCGAGGCCGCGACGGCTGCGCTTCACGGCGCGTCGTCGAACGCCTGCGCGGGGGCGAAGACGAACCGCGCGTGGTGGAACGCGCCGTTCCGGAACACTGCGGCGGCACCGAACGCAGGGTTGAAGGCCACCGACCAGTGCGCGCCATCGGCGCGGAACGACAGTTCCTGCACGCCGAGCGAGGCCGCGTAGTGCGCCGCCTGCTCGAAGGGGCCGTCGACCGAGATCGCGGACCCGCGCGGGGCGTGCGCACCGTCGGACGGCCGACCATCGACGAGCACCTCGAGCTCCGGGTAGTGCTCCGAGTGCGGCAGCTCGCGGTCGTTCGGCGCGATGATCGTGAAGCTTGCGAAGGCGAGCGTCGGATCGCAGCGGGCTTCGCCTGCCGCGAGCAGCCGTTCGGAGCAGTCGAGCTTCTCGATCGAGATGCCGTCGTGTGCGGCCGTCGGCGAGAGGGGCCGCGGTCGATGCGGATCGGCGGCCTGCACAGAACGCTTGAACGGGTAGTACGCGCCCTCGCAGTCGAGCTGCACGATGGGCGGCTCCTGCGTGCCGGGCCGACAGAAGAAGCAGAAGCGCACGGTGCGGCCGTGCACGGTCCAGGAGTCGGAGCCGCACGGCTCGTAGCCCGGAGGAAGTTCGTCGGTGGGACGGTCGAGCACCTGCATGATCACCGCGCGGCAGACGGTGATCGCCGCGTCGACGATGGCCGGAGTGAGCGCGCAGCCCGGAGCGAACGCGAGGAACGAGCCGCCGAGAACCGCGGCGAGCGCGAGCGGCGCACCTGATCGCATGCGGCCCTTGCGAGGCGCGGCCGCGCGCCCGGCGGCCGAAACCGCCGTGACATTGCTGTGAAGCATCTTTTCCATCCTTCCAGTGGCGAAGGCCCTGTCGCCGGCGCACGGTGCGCCGGACGAACGCATCATGGCCATGCCCGCGGAGCGACCCTGCGTTTACGAACTTTTTTCCAGGATGATTTTCTCAGCTTCCCGCGATGCGCTTCTGGAGGCGTCGCGTCGTGAAGAAGAGCGCGGTGCACGCGAGGGCGGCGAGCCAGTGTCCGCCCGTCGCGAGCGCCATCGCGTCGACGAGCGCGAGGCAGGCGATCAGCGTGCCGATCGCGTCGGGCGTGCGCGCAGGCTCGAGGCGGATGGTGCGCCCCGCGCGCAAGGCGGTCAGCGCGAGGACGATGGCGACGACGATCGCGGCCCCGGGATTTCCCTCGGCGAGCACGCTGCCAGGCGTACGGCCGCGGTGGAGGAGCGCGACATGCGCGCCGAAGAACATGGCGAGAAGAAGGACGACGGCCCCGATCGGAACGAGCGCGCGCAGGCGCTGCCCCAGGTTCCGCCGCTCTCGCGCGATGACGCGACGCTCCGGCGCGGAGCTCGCCCGCCCGCACTCGCCGCAGTTCGCATAGCCGCCGACCATCAGCTGTCCGCAGGCGGGACATGGATGCGGCGCCTCCGAGTCGCTCGCGAGCCGCACCTCGGCGTCGCGCATGGCGATCTCGTTTCGCGCGAGGAGCGAGAGCCCGAGGGTCCACGCCGCGAGCGCGATCGGCAGCGCGATCGCGCCGCGCCGCGCGAGGAGCTCGAGGTCGCCGTCCGCGAACGCGAGCATCGGGACGAGCGCCGCGAGCGCGCGGCAGAGGGCGAGGAGCAGCGTGCTTGCGACCGTCTTCGCATGAGCGCTGTCGTAGACGACGATCGCGAGCACGAGCACGGCGGTCGCCGCGACGACCATGGCGGGCCCGCAGACGGCCGCGATCGCGAGCGCTCCGCCGAGCAGCGCGAAGCCCGCCGCGAAGGCCGACCCGCGGGCGATGCGTCCGCTCGGAATCGGGCGCGTGGGCCGCTCGCGCGCGTCGATCCTGGCGTCGAACGCGTCGTTCAGCACCATGCCGCCGAGATAGGCGAGCATCGGAGGGAGGAGCGGCGCGAGGAGCCGCCCGGCCTGCGCGGGATTCTGCAGCGGATCCACGGGCATCTCGGGACCCGCGTGGTGGCTGACGAAGCCGCCGAACCACTCGACGGTTCCCGCCTGCCGCGCGCGGTCGGCTGCAGCGGCCGCCGCGCCGAGCGTCGCCCCCGCGATCGCGTTCGAGAGCACCGTCGGCAGGTTCGAGATCCGCATGATCTCGAGCCACGCGCGCAGGCGGCCGCGCATGCTCATGCGCGCACCCCGTAGCCCGCGGCCTCGAGCGCCGTGCGCGTCCACGCGAGTTCCCGCGCGATTCCCGCCGCGAGATCGCGCTCGCGCAGGTGCGGCGGCAGCACGGGCCACGCGTAGGTCTCGACCTCGAACACCGGCGGATCGACCTTCGACGCGGCCTTGAGCGCGATCGGGATCTGCCGCGCGGTCGTGCCGAGGCGGCCGATCTCGTCGAGATAGACGGGCACATGGAAGTGCGTGCGCATGGGCCCGTCGGGCATCGCGTCGAGCGCGAGGTCGAGGTCCTCGAAGAAGCGCACCTCGCCCGAGCCAAGCAGCGCGCAGGTCTGGTGCATGTAGCGGTTCTCGGCGAACTGCGCGAGCTCGGCGATCTCCCTTGGCGCGCCGCCGCACGAAAGCGCCGAGCTGACCTGGATCTTCCCTACGCGCACCGCGTGGCGCGCGTACAGCGCGAGCGCGTCATCCTGCTCCTCGAACATCACGGCGCTGTGGCAGATGTCGTGGCACACGCCGAGATGGGTGCGCGTGGCGTCGGTGTTGAAGCACTGGTCGAACAGCGCGACCACATGCTCGGCCTGGTCGAGCAGGCAGCCGGGCTCGGGCTCGAGGTCGAGCGTGACGCGCACGCCCGTCGCGTCCTCGATCTCGGCGAGCTTGCCCGCGGTCCACTCGAGCTGCGCGGCGGCGAGGCCCACGCTCGCGCCGCAGCCTTCGTTGGTGAAGTCGCTGCGCCAGCCGATCGGAACGGTCGAGATCGACGCGCTCGGCGTTCCCGGCTCGACGAGCCGCGCGAGGATGTTCGCGAGGTCGAGCGTGTACAGCGAGCGGTTCGGGTCGGCCCAGTGCGGGTGGTAGACCCGCGTCTTCACGGTTTCGCCGTGAAAGTCGCCGTAGGGGAAGCCGTTGAGCGTGCGCACCGAGAGCGAGCGCTCCTCGAGCCACGCGCGGAACCGCACGAGGCCTTCGGGCTCGGCGAGCAGTTCGCGCGCGGCCTGCGCCGAAAGCCACAGCCCAAGCCCGAGCGTTCCCTCGGGCGCGAACAGCGCGCGCACGCGCACGGCGTGCTGCTCGAGCATGGCGCGCGTGCGGGCGAGCGTGTCGCCCGGGTGGACATTGGTGCAGTAGGCAAGCTGTGCGTCTGGACGCGTCACGCCTTCCATTGTGGCAGACTTCCTGCGACGATTGGGGCCATGCGCATGGCCACCTCCTTCGCCGCGGGACTCGCGATCGTTTCAGGACTTGCCATGGCGGCCATGCTCGCGCCCGAGCGGGCGGCCGACGACGGGAAGGCCGCAGCCGCGCGCAGGTTCGTGGCATCGCTGTCGGAGTCCGAGCGCGCCGCGGCGCTGCATCCGCTCGACCACCCCGAGCGCACGAAGTGGTACTTCGCGCGCGGCGGCCGCGCCGGGCTCTTTCTCCGCGACATGGACGACGACACGCGCGCCGCGGCGCTTGCGCTGGTCGATGCGATGCTGTCGCCCGAGGGCCGCGAGCAATGGCGGCTGATCCGCGCGACGGAAGCGCTGAATGCCGCCGACGAGAAGGCCGCGGGCGCATCGCCGCCGACCTACGGCGACGACCTGTACGCGGTGCACTTCTTCGGCGCGCCCGATGCGCCCGCATGGGCGTTCGAGATCGAGGGCCATCACTTCGTGCTCCACGCCGCGTTCGCCGACGGAACGCTGACGGTCACGCCCGCGTTCACGGGCGCGTTTCCCGTGGCGGTGCCGCGAGGGCCCGATGCGGGCAAGCGTCCGCTCGGACCCGCGGTCGAGGTCGCGTTCGAGCTCGCGCGCAGCCTCGACGGCGCGCAGCGCGCGAAGGCCCGCATCATGGACCGCCCGCCCGCCGATGTGCTGTGGGCGATCGGCGCCGATGCGAAGGCGCCCGAGCCGCAGGGAGTCGCGCGCGGCGAGATGAGCGACGCGCAGAAGGCGCTTCTCGACCGTCTGCTTGCCGTGCACGCGGGCGTCTACGACGCCAAGGTCGCCGAGGCGCAGCTGCGCGCGTGGCGCAGGGACCACGCGGGCGAGATCGTGTTCGCGTTCGTGGGCGACACCGACCTCGCGAAGCCGCACTACTACAGGCTTGCCACGCCGTGCTTCACGATCGAGTACGACTCGACGAACGCCGACGCCTCGCATGTGCACTGCGTGTGGAGCGATCCGAAGGCGAACTTCGGCGGCGACGCGCTGCGCGCGCACCTGCGCGCCGCGCACGCGCCTAGTCGTACCAATCGATGAGATGCATCGCCATCAGCGCGACGAGCGCGGAGAGGACCGTTCCCGCGAGCGCCACGCCCGCGGCGTGCGGCAGTCGGATGTAGCGGGCGCAGTACGCGTGCGTCCAGACGAACATGATGGCCGAGCCCGCGACGATCGACTGCGTCCATGGGTCGGACTCCGCGACATACGGCAGGCGGTAGTCGCGGGGAATCCGCAGGAAGAAGACGATCAGGATCGCCGCCCCGGGAAGTGCGCCGTAGAGAAGGCCGCGGACGATGTGGCGCGGGCGCGCCTTCACGCGACGCAGCGACATCGGAAGGAGCAGGAGCGCGATCGTCGGGCCGAAGGCGACGATCGAGGCGAGGCCGATGCGCTCGAGCGGCCGCGTCGACAACGGTTCGAGCGAGCCGTACACGAAGACCACATTGTTGGCGACGCCCCAGCTCGGATCGCGATAGGGCGTGACATGCCGTTGGCCGATCGTGAGCCCTTGGCGCATGCTTCCCGTTGCGAACCAGGCTGGAGGGACGGTGCCCCCGGGGATGCCGTCGCTGACCATGCCCGTGCCTTGTCCGCTGATCGCCTTGCGGAACCCGATCGTCCACGCGGCGGGAAGCATCGACGCGAGCCTGCCGAGCGAATCGACGGTCGCCCATTCGGGAAAGTCGGGCGCGGTCGCTCCTTGCAGCAGCGCCGAACCGTTGAAGGTGGAGACGGGCGCGGCGATCGCCCACGCGGCGTCCACGGCGAACTCCGATCCCGACGAACTCAGTTCCGTCACGCGCTGCGCGGCGGCGGCGATGTGCAGCACGACCGCAAGCGCAAGGAACAGCGCGAGCATGCCCTTCCACGAAATGGGCAGCTGCATGGGGATCGAGGACCAGAACCGATACGGACGCAGCGAGGCGAGCACGGTTCGGAACGCGCGGCCGAACCGCACGACGAAACCCCCGCGTCGCTCCGAGAGCCACTTCGGGACGGCGGCGTCCGCGCGCAGCATGTCGATGCTCGAGTCGAGCCCGCACTCGCTGCATCTGACTTCCGCAGCGCCTTCGGCCGCGAGCCGCAGCAGCGCTCCGTCGATGTGATGGCCGCAGCGCGGGCACTCGACGGCTTGCGGGGAGCCAGGGCCCGTCACGGGTGCGTCTTCCCTTGCGGCGCCCCGCGCGATGCGTCGACGAGGCTGCGGATGACATCGAGGCCCGTCTCCCTCGCGTCGGTCCGCTCCGGGTGCCACTGCACGCCGAGGTAGAAGCGCCGCGCCGGATCCACGATGCCCTCGATCACGCCGTCGTCGGAGCGCGCGATGACCTCGAAGCCCTTCGCGTCGGCGAGCGCCTGGTGGTGCCACGACCGCACGATCCCCGAGGAGAGCGGCGAGCCACGCACGGCCTCGACCGGATGCAGCGCGTCGTTGCGGTGGCGCTCGCCGTCGGGAATCACATCGCCGAGATGCTGGATCAGCGAGCAGCCGCGGTGGACGCCCATCATCTGCATGCCGAGGCAGATGCCGAGCACCGCCTTCTCGGGCCGCGCGTCGAGCGCCTCCAGCAG
>JBJTOV010000383.1:0-4318 GCA_046074745.1 Planctomycetota bacterium
GATCGCGCTCGGCTTCTTCGTGGGCGTGGCGATCGCGGGGCAGATGTTCTACAACTTCACGCTCGACAACCTGCGCTACTTCGGGGCGTTCAAGGCGATGGGAGCCTCGACGCCGCGGCTGCTCGGCATGGTGGCGCTGCAGGCGCTGGTGGCGGGCGTGCTCGGCCTCGGCCTCGGGCTCGGCGCGGTGAGCGCGTTCGGCCTGAACGCCGCGGGCGGCAAGCTGGCGTTCAAGATGCTGTGGCAGATCCCGCTGGTGGCGGCGGGCGCGGTGCTCGTGATCTGCGTGCTCGCGAGCATGATCTCGATGTGGAAGGTGATCCGGCTCGACCCCGCGGATGTGTTCAAGGGGCCGTGAACAGGACGCGATGACCCCATGACCACCGACCATCCGATCGCCATCCGCCTGCGCGGCGTCGAGAAGACCTTCGGCAAGGGCGAAAGCGCCGTGCGCGCGCTGCGCGGCATCGACCTCGACATGCCCGCGGGCGAGCTGACCATGCTGGTCGGCCCGTCGGGCTGCGGCAAGACCACGCTGATCTCGATCCTGGCGGGCCTGCTCTCGCGCGACGCGGGCGAGATGACCGTGTTCGGAAGCGACATCGGCACGCTGCGCCGCGACCGCCTGAGCGCGTGGCGGCGCGACACCGTCGGCTTCATCTTCCAGCAGTTCAACCTGGTTCCGCAGCTCACCGTCGCCGAGAATGTGTCGGTGCCGCTCGTCCTGAAGGGCGAGTCGGTGGGCGCCGCGGTGAAACGCGCCGACGAGCTGCTCGCCACGCTCGGCCTCGAGGGCCGCGGCGAGGGCGCGCCGCTCAAGCTGTCGGGCGGCCAGCAGCAGCGCGTGGCCATCGCGCGCGCGCTGATCCACGATCCGCGGCTCCTCGTGTGCGACGAGCCCACCAGCGCGCTCGACGCCGAGCTCGGGCGCCGCGTGATGAACCTGATCAAGGACCGCTCGCGCCGCGCCGACCGCGCGGTGGTGGTGGTCACGCACGACGACCGCATCTTCCACCTCGCCGACTCGATCGCCCATGTCGACGACGGCCGCATCGACCGCATCGAGCGCGGCGCCCAGCATGCCGCACCGAAGGGAGTCCATCCATGAAGCTCCGCCTGATCGCGCTTCCCATCCTCGCCCTCGGCGGTTTCGCGCTGACCGGCGTGGCCGTGGCGCGCTTCAACACGCCGCCGCGCACGGGGCCCGCGCCCGTCGCGCCTTCGCCGATTCCGTTCGCCGACCGCGTGGCGGGCGTGGGCATCGTCGAGCCTTCGAGCGAGACGATCCTCGTGGGCACGCAGGTCGGCGGCGTCGTGGCCAAGGTGTTCGTGAAGGAAGGCGAGCGCGTGGCGGCGGGCGCGCCGCTCGTCGAGCTCGATGCGCGCGACGCCGAGGCGCGCATCGCCGCGGCCCGCGCCGCGGTGGCGGCGGCGATGGCGCGCGTCGAGGCCGCGAAGTCGCGGGTGGCGCAGCTCAAGGCGCGTCCGCGCGCCGAGGACATCGCCGAAGCCGCGGCGCTGGTCGCGGCGCGGCGCGCGCTGCTCGGCGACGCGCGCGGGCGGCTCGAGCGTCTGCTCAAGGTGTCCGACCGCGCGACCGCCGCCAACGAGCAGCCGACGCTCGAGTTCAATGTGGCCGTGGCCGAGGCGCAGCTCGCCGAGGCCGAGGCGCGGCTCGTGCGCGCGAAGGCGGGCACATACCCAGAGGATCTTGCGGTGGCCGAGAGCGATGTGCGGGCGGCCGAGGCCGACGCCGCGACCGCGCGCGAGGATGCGGCGCTGGCCGCGGTGGCGCGCGACCTGCTCGTGGTGCGCGCCCCGATCGACGGCACCGTGCTCAAGCTGGAGGCGCGGCCGGGCGAGTACCGCGCCGCGGGGCCGAACGCCTCGGCCCTGCTGCGGCTTGGCGACATCGCGACCCTGCATGTGCGCACCGACATCGACGAGCTCGATGCGTGGCGGCTCGACACGGCGGGCAAGGCCGTGGCCACCGTGCGCGGCGGCAGCCGGCTGCAGGTTCGGCTGCGCTTCGTGCGCCTGGTGCCCGATGTGCAGCCGAAGCGCACGCTGACGGGCGAGAACGCCGAGCGCATCGACACGCGCGTGGTGCAGGTGATCTACGCGCTCGAGTCGCCGCCTGCATTCCTGCAGCCGGGAATGCTGGTCGATGTGGCGGTCGAGGCGCGCAAGGCTTCCGACGCGGGCGCAACGGCGGCACGCGGCACGCCATGACCGCGGCGATGCGGGGGCCGCGGCGCGTGCCTGTGCCTGTGCCCGCACCATCGCGCGGCGCTACCCTGCCGCCATGACCTCGATCGCCCTGCTCGCGCTTCTCGTGCCGCTCTCGATCCAGGATGCGCCCGCCGCGAAGCCCGCCGCGGACACGCCTCCCGTGAAGCCCCTGCCCCCCCGCTGGCCCATGCAGGCGGGCGAAGCGGGCGAGGACATCGAGGGCATCGTGAAGAAGGGCGCGCCGATCCTGAAGTGGTCGGAAGGCCACAGCTTCACCGAGGGCCCCGCGTGCACCTTCGATGGCGCGGTGTACTTCACCGACATTCCCGCGAACGAGATCGTCCGCGTCGATCCGATGGGCGCGAAGGTGGTCGTGAAGGGCTCGAAGGGCACGAACGGGCTGTTCGTGGCGAAGGACGGCACGCTGTACGGCTGCCAAGGCAGCCCGGGCGCGATCGTCGCGATCGACCCCGCCGCGGGCACGGTGCGCGAGGTGTGCGCGAAGCGCGCCGAACCCGCGGAGAAGACGGGGGATTCGCTCGGGCGCCTCAACGACCTCGTGGTCGACGCCGACGGCGGCGTCTGGTTCACCGCGCCCGTGATCGGCGGCCGCCGCGAGGGCCGCGCGCCCGACGCGGTGTACTTCGTGCCCTCGACGGGCGGACCGGCCGTGCAGGTGCTGCAGGACGACGCCGTGCGCGCCCCGAACGGCGTGCATCTGTCGCACGATGGCAAGACGCTCCTCGTGCTCCCCTACCTGAGCACGAAGCTGATGGCCTATCCGATCGAGGCCCCGGGCAAGCTGGGCGCGGGCCGCGTGTTCTACGAGATCCCGTCAGGCACGCGCGAGACGATGGGCGGCGACGGCCTGACCGTCGACGAGAAAGGCCATGTGTTCATCACGGTGCCCGCCCGTTCGGCCGTGTTCGTGCTGTCGCCCGAAGGCAAGGCCCTCGGCATGATCCGCTTCCCCGAGCGCCCGTCGAACTGCGCCCTCGGCGGCAAGGACGGCCGCACGCTGTATGTGACCGCGCAATCGAGCGTGTACTCGATCGATGTCGCCTTCGCGCGGTCGCGGTAGCGAGCCTTCGCGCGCCAGCATGGCTGCCGTTCGAGTGCCAGCGCCGAGTTCGGGGGCCCACGCCGAGCTTGGGGAGCCACGCTAAGTTCGGGTGCCCGTGCCGAGTTTGAGTGCCCACGCCAAGGTCGGGTGCCCACGCCAAGGTCGGGGGCCCACGCCAAGGTCGGGGGCCCACGCCAAGGTCGGGTGCCCGCACCAAGGTCGGGTGCCCACGCCAAGGTCGGGTGCCCACGCCAAGGTCGGGTGCCCGCACCAAGGTCGGGTGCCCGCACCCTTCAGGGTGCGGAACCACGGGCGTGGGGGTCGATCGACGGAGCACGCAACCCGTTCCGCAGGCTGAAGCCTGCGGGCACCCAAGGTTTTGGAACTTAAGTTTTTGGAGGTCGAGGTGTTTGAGGTCGAGGTGTTGGAGGTCGAGGTGCTGGAACTCGAGGCGAGGATTTCGGATCGTGGGGACTCGATCATGGAGCCCCGTCGTGGAGCCCGTCGTGGAGCCCGTCTTGAAGCCACGTCGTGAAGCCACATCGTGAAACCCCAGTCGTGAAACCCCGATCGTGGAGCCTGGGACACACGCCAGCACGGCCCCTGTCGGGTGCCCACGCCAAGGTCGGGTGCCCGCACCCTTCAGGGTGCGGAACCACGGGCGTGGGAGTCGATCGACGGAGCACGCAACCCGTTCCGCAGGCTGAAGCCTGCGGGCACCCAAGGTTTTGGAACTCGAAGTTTTTGAAGGTCGAGGCGTTGGAGCTCGAGGTGCTGGAGCTCGAGGTGTCGGAGCTCGAGGCTTTGGAGCTCGAGGCGAGAATTTCGGATCGTGAAGCCCGTCGTGAAGCCCGTCGTGAAACCCCGGTCCTGGAGCCTGGGACACACGCCAGCACAGCCCCGGTCGGGTGCCCACACCAAGTTCGGGTGCCCGCACCCTTCAGGGTGCGGAACCACGGGCGTGGGGGTCGATCGACGGAGCACGCAACCCGTTCCGCAGGCTGAAGCCTGCGGGCACCCAAG
>JBJTOV010000384.1:0-3195 GCA_046074745.1 Planctomycetota bacterium
TGCACCGTGGTCGATGCCAACGGCTACGACCTCGTGGCCGTTCCCACCGACGAGCTCGAGAAGAAGGTCTCGCTGCCCATCATGCACCGCCACTGAGGCCGCCCATGCACGCACGCGACGCAGAGAATCTGGTCCGCCCGCTCCTGTGGATCGGCTTCGACGGCAAGGTTCCGTCGCCCGAGGCCGCGCGGCTCGTGCACGAGGGCGTGGGCGGCGTGATCCTGTTCGCGCGCAATGTGGGCACCGCGGGCGAGACGCGCGCTCTCATCGCCGAGCTCAAGTCGATCGCGCCCGGGCCGCTCCTCCTCTCGGTCGACCAGGAAGGCGGGCGCGTGGCGCGGCTCACCGAAGGATTCACGCGGTTTCCGCCGCTTCGCGAGCTCGGCGGACGCCCGCCCGCCGAGGTGCGCGCGGTCGGCCGCGCGCTCGGAGCCGAAGTGCGCGCGGCGGGCTTCGACATCGATCTCGCGCCCGTCGTCGATGTCGACTCGAACCCCGCGAACCCCGTGATCGGCGACCGGTCTTTCTCGCGCGACCCGCACGAGGTGGCCGCGCTCGGCGCCGCCATGATCGCGGGCCTCGAGGAGCACCTGGCCGCGTGCGCGAAGCACTTCCCGGGCCACGGCGACACCGACAAGGACTCCCACTACGACCTTCCGCGGCTGCCCCACGCGCTCGACAGGCTGCGCGCGTGCGAGCTGGTGCCGTTCCGCGCGGCCGTCGCCGCGGGCGTGTCGTGCGTGATGACCACGCATGTCGTGTTCGACGCGCTCGACCCCGGCACGCCCGCCACGATGAGCGCCGCGGCCATCGCGCTCCTGCGCGGCGAGATCGGCTTCAAGGGCGTGTGCGTGAGCGACTGCCTCGAGATGAAGGCGATCGCCGACCACTTCGGCTGCGGCCCCGCCGCGGTGCGTGCGGTGGCGGCGGGCGTGGACGCGCTGCTCGTCTCGCACACCGCCGACACGCAGCACGAGGTGGTCGCGCATCTCGCAGCCGCGGTGATGGACGGCGCCGTGCCCGAGGGCCGCGTTCGCGAGGCCCGCGCGCGCCTCGACGCGCTCGCCGCGCGCCATGCGCGTCCTGCGCACGCGGAGGACGCCGCCGGGGCCGCCCCGACCGCGCGGCGCGGCTGAACGCGCTCCCGCCGCGGCAATCCTGCGCTTCGTGCGGCACGCGGGGCGCGCTACAATGCCGGACTTCCCGTGAAGATCCGCAACTTCTCCATCATCGCCCACATCGACCACGGCAAGTCGACGCTGGCCGACCGCCTGCTCCAGGCCACCAAGGCCGTGTCGGAGCGCGAGGCGCGCGCCCAGTTCCTCGACTCGATGGACCTCGAGCGCGAGCGCGGCATCACGATCAAGGCCTCGGCCGTGACCGTGAAGCACACCTACATGGGCGAGGAGTACGAGCTCAACTTCATCGACACGCCCGGCCATGTCGACTTCACCTACGAGGTGTCGCGCGCGCTCAAGGCGTGCGAGGGCGCGGTGCTCGTGGTCGACTCGACGCAGGGCGTGCAGGCGCAGACCGTGGCCAACGCGTACCTCGCGGTCGCGGGCGACCTCACCATCATCCCCGTCGTCAACAAGATCGACCTTCCCGCGGCGCAGCCCGAGCAGGTGGCGATGGAGGTCGAGCAGGTGTTCGGCTTCGCCGCCGAGGACTGCATCCTCGTGAGCGCGAAGACGGGCCAGGGCATCAAGGAGCTGCTCGACGCGATCTGCGAGAAGCTTCCCGCGCCCAAGCCCGCCACCACGCGCAAGCTGCGCGGCCTTGTGTTCGACGCGAAGTACGACGAATACCGCGGCGTCGTCATGTACGTGCGCATCTTCGACGGCCAGCTCAAGCAGGGCGACAAGATCCGCATGATGGGCACGGGGCGCACCTTCGGCGTCACCGAGCTCCTGCGCTACACGCCGTTCCCGCAGAAGGTGAAGGAGCTGAACTTCGCGCAGGTCGGCTCGGTGTGCGCGGGCATGAAGACGCTCGGCGATGTGCGCGTCGGCGACACCATCACGCTCGAGGGCGACCCGGCCGAGATCGCGCTCGAGGGCTACGAGGAGCCCAAGCAGATGGTGTTCTGCGACTTCTACCCGTCGAGCGCCGACGAAGAGGGCAAGAAGTCCGACTTCGAGCAGCTGCGCGAGGCGATCGAGAAGCTGCACCTGAACGACGCGAGCTTCACATTCGAGCCGCAGCACAGCGAGGCGCTTGGATTCGGCTTCCGCTGCGGGTTCCTCGGCCTGCTGCACATGGACATCGTGCAGGAGCGCCTCGAGCGCGAGGGCGGCGTGTCGATCGTGCAGACGGCGCCGACCGTGTCGTACATGGTCGACCTGAACGACGGCACCGAGGTCGAGATCCACAACCCCGCCGACCTGCCCGACGGGTCGCGCGTGCGGGCGATCCGCGAGCCGATCGTGAAGATCGAGATCATCTGCCCGAACGAGAACATCGGCGACCTGATGAAGCTGTGCGACGCGCGCCGCGGCATCTTCCAGGCGCAGGAGATGATCAGCGAGTCGCGGCAGATCCTGAAGTACGAGATCCCGCTCGCCGAGATCATCTACGACTTCTACGACAAGCTGAAGTCGGTGACGCGCGGCTACGGCACGATGGACTACCAGATCATCTGCTACCGCGAGGACCGGCTGGCCAAGGTGCAGATCCTCGTGAACGGCGAGGCCGTCGAGGCGCTGTCGCTGATCTGCCACCGCGACAACGCCGAGCAGCGCTCGCGCGCGATCCTGCAGAAGCTGAAGGAGCAGATCGATCGCCACCAGTTCGAGATCCCGCTGCAGGCGGCGATCGGCGGCAAGATCATCGCGCGCGAGTCGATCAAGGCCGTGCGCAAGAATGTCACCGCCAAGTGCTACGGCGGCGATGTCTCGCGCAAGCGCAAGCTGCTCGAGAAGCAGAAGGAAGGCAAGAAGCGGATGAAGCAGATCGGATCTGTGACCATCCCGCAGGAGGCCTTCATGGCGATCCTCGATCAGGGCGACTGAGCGCGCGACGAGCGTGCCCCGCCCGTTGGCTGTCAGCCAGCGCACGCAACCTGTTCCGCAGGCTGAAGCCTGCGGGCACCCAAAGTTGGGGGCTGAGCAGATCGAAGGGCCCGAACCGAACTTGGTGCCCGAGCCGGACTTGGTGCCCGAGCCGGACTTGGTGCCCCAATTGATCCGAGGTGCC
>JBJTOV010000385.1:0-5920 GCA_046074745.1 Planctomycetota bacterium
GTCCCGGGCGAGGTCACTTGGCGGCGACGCCCTCGAGGTTCACGAGCACGCGAACCGAGTCGCCGAGCGAGCCCTTCTCGACGCCGTACATCATGCCGAAGTCGCTGCGCTTGACCGTGAAGATCGCCTCGGCACCGGCGCGGGCGCCCATGCCCATCTCGGCGACGCCGGTGATCTCGATCGCGGCGACGACCTCCTTGGTCACGCCATGCATCGAGAAGTCGCCGGTGACCTCCCACATGTTCGCGGAGGTCTTCTTCGCCGACTTCGACTTGAAGGTCATGCTCGGGTACTCGGCGGCGTTGAAGAAGTCGGGGCTCTTCAGGTGGCCATCGAGCTTCGGCTCGGCGGTGTCGACGCTGTCGACGGCGACGGTGATGTCGAACGACACCTTCTTCGGATCGTCCGACAGGGTGAAGCTGCCGTCCATCTTGTTGAATCGGCCCCAGAACTGGCCGGCGCCGAGGTGCTGCACCCGGAAGAACGCCGACGAGTGGACATCGTCGACCTTGAAGGTCGCGGGGGCGAGCGGCTTGGCGTCCTGCATGGCGGCCAGGCCAGCGAACGCGAGGACGGCGACGGATGAGAACGAGACGAGCTTGCCAACCATCAGGAACTCCGGATCAGTTCGGACCTACGGACCACGAGTCCCACCGACGGCACCCGCCGCCCGGTCTGGGCCCACGATCTTTGCGAACGCAATGTTCGCAGGTGCTCCTCGACGCGATTCGTTGCGGCGGCCTTCCAATCGACGGTTTGCGACCTTTCCGCCGATAGCGGTGCCGTGGGATGGTTCTGGAACGGTGGCCTCGACTGGGTCGCGGTGGCGCTGCTTGGCTGCGGCACGCTGGCGCTCATCATTGGTTTGCGCGGACGCAGGACTGGCGGTCCCTTTTGCAGAAAGTGCTTCTACCCACTGGTTGGAATCGACGGGGTTCAACAGACAGGCACGCATCGCTGCCCTGAATGCGGGTGCGCGATGGACGCGCGATCCACGCCACGGAATTCAAGACCCGTTCCTTGGTTGAGGTCGTTAGGACTCTTCCTTGGCGCCTTCGCGCTTGGCATGTGGCTCTGGAATGGCGCTTGGATGGGCTTCGCGAGGCTCGTCCTTCCCCACACAAAGGTTGAAACAACTCAAACACTCCTCGATTTCGAGATCTCGATCCTGCGTGCGCGCTGGAAGGACGGCCCCCCGCTGCCAATCGTCGAAGTTCGCCAGCTCGGCACCGTCGTGTTTCGAGCCGAAATGACTTTCCCATCGACAGGCACCGCATCGATCGAGTCGAGTCTGTCCAGCGACGCCTTCGATGCCATCTGGATCCGACGCGACTCTGGCGGCACCGACCGGCGCGCCGAAACCTATCTGTTCCGTTCAACCCTAGTCGGATTGCTCCCCGCAGCGGTGCTGCCAACCGGCTTCTTCGAGGCGAACCCAGCCTCGGAGCTCTCGACCTGGGTTCAGCCCGATCTGACCTACCGGTACTGGATCACCTCGGGCGCCTCGAGCCCTGTCCCTGCGATCCGCGGAACGGTCGTCGAGAACCACGGCGTCCGCTGGTTCGAGTCCGAGCCCGAGCGCGCGCCCACCCCGCAGCAGCTCGAGACCGCACTCGCCAAGGTGCGCGAGAACGCCGCCAACACCACCGAGTCCTATGCCGCCGATACGGCGCTGGGCGCAGCGCTGGCCCCGTTCCTCGATCTCGTCTACGCGGGTCAGGCGCCGCAGGCCTGGCGGTTTCTCCGCGACTGCGATGCGGCGGGTTTGGGCGAAGTCCTGAGGCGCGGAACCCTCGCCGACGCACCGCGTTCCCTCGACGCCCTCGAGGTGGCCCTGCGCGAGATGATCGGGCGCTCGCCGTTCATCGATCTCATCCTGCGCCGCAACGGTGGCTCGATCGACCCTCCGACTTCGCGCTGATCGGGGATCCGCCCGTTTGTCGCCATGCACCCCACCGCTAGCATGGCGAGATGCACGCTTCGCTCGCGCCGTTCGTTCTTGCCGCCGCGGCAGCCGTCCCGCCCTCGCAGCACGGTGATGGAACGACCAAGCCCGCCCCGGCCCCCGCCGTCGCCGACCCCTCGTGCAAGATCAAGCCCGTCGCCGGCCTTTCGAAGGCGACCGTCGCGACCTACCCCCTGCTCGACGACCCCGTCGCCTTCTGCATCGACGAACAGGGCGCCTTCTACTTCGCCGAGAGCGACCGCCAGGACCTCGGCGTCGAGGACAACCGCCACAGCTCGTTCTGGCTGCTCGACGACATCGCGTGCGAGACCGTCGACGACCGCCTGCGCATGTACGAGAAGTGGGCCTCGAAGCGCGAAGGCGGCATGGCGTACTACGCGAAGTACGCCGATCGCGTCGCAAAGCTCGCCGACAAGGACGGCGACGGACGCCCCGAGTCGCGCACCGACTTCGCCGGCCCGTTCAACGAACCGCTCGACGGCACGGGCGCGGGTCTGCTCGCGCTCGACGGCGACATCCTCTACACGAACATCCCGCACCTCTGGCGCCTGCGCGACGCCGATGGCGACGGCGTGGCCGAGTTCCGCATGAAGGACTCGTCGGGCTATGGCGTGCGCGTCGCGCTGCGCGGCCACGACATGCACGGACTCGTGCTCGGCTACGACGGAAAGATCTACTGGTCGATCGGCGACCGCGGCTACAGCGTGACCACCTCCGACGGCACGCGCCTGCACGACCCGCGCTCGGGCGCTGTGTTCCGCATGAACCCCGACGGCAGCGAGCTCGAGCTCTACCACACGGGGCTGCGCAACCCGCAGGAACTTGCGTTCGACAACTACGGAAACCTCTTCACGGGCGACAACAACTCGGACGGCGGCGACAAGGCACGCTTCGTCTACTGCATGGAGGGCGGCGAGACGGGCTGGTCGATGGACTACCAGACGCTCGAGGGCGCGAACCAGCGCGGACCATGGAACCAGGAAGGCATCTGGCACCTGCGGCCCGACCTCGCGCCGCACAAGGTGCAGGAGTTCAGCCCGCTGCAGCCCGCATGGACCCTGCCGCCGCTCGACCATGTGGGCTCGGGTCCGTCGGGACTCGTGTTCTATCCCGGCCTCGGCCTGCCCGACCGCTACAAGGACCACCTCTTCCTGTGCGACTTCCTCGGCGGCGACAGCTACTCGCGCGTGCTCGCGCTCGCGGTCGAGCCTGTGGGCGCGGGCTTCAAGGTCGTCGACGAGCACGCGTTCGTCGAGAACGTGCTGCCCACCGATGTCGACTTCGGCTACGACGGCCGGCTGTACATGACCGACTGGGGCGGCGGCTGGGGCTCGGGCGACAAGGGCGAGCTCTACGCGGTGTGGGACGAGGCCGCGCTGAAGGATCCGCGCATCGCCGAGGTCACGCGGCTCTTCCGCGAAGGCTTCGCATGGCGCGACACCGACGAACTGCTCTCGCTGCTCGCGCACGCCGACCGCCGCGTCCGCCAGCGCGCGCATTTCGCGCTTGCGGCGCGCGGGCGCGAGTCGACGGCCGCGCTCGGCGATGTGGCCGCGAACGGCCGCGACCGCTTCGCGCGCATCCACGCGATCTGGGCGCTCGGCCAGCAGGCCTCGATGCGCCTGCGCGAGTCGGGCACGCTCGAGGCGCAGACGCTGCGCGGCGAGATCGCGCCCGGCGACCATGTGATCTCCGTGCTCGACGACCGCGACCCCGAGCTGCGCGCGCAGGCCGCGCGCATGCTGGGCGAGGCGCGCCACATCGCCGCGGAGGGAAGGCTTGCCGAACTCTGCAGCGACGACAGCGCGCGCGTTCGCGCGTTCGCCGCGATGGCGCTCGGCAGGCTCGACGCGCACGACGCGATTCCCTTCATCGTGTCGATGATCGCCGAGAACAACGACGGCGATCCGTTCCTCCGCCACGCGGGCGTGCAGGCGCTTGCCTGGATGGCGAACGGCGCGAAGCTCGGCGAGCTGGCGGCCGACCCTGCGCGTCCGATCCGCATGGCGGCGTGCCTTGCGATGCGCAAGCTGCGCGATCCGCGCATCGCCGGCTTCCTGAACGACCCGGACCGCGGCATCCGCCTCGAGGCCGCGCGCGCGATCAACGACCTTCCCATGCCCGCGCTGCGCGCGCAGCTCGCCGCGTCGATCGCGCGCTTCGGCGCCGCGCAGCCCGAGCAGAGCCTGGCCGAGGTCGCGCCACCCGCGCACCGCTTCGTGCGCGAGGTGTGGAAGCTCGACCGCACCGGCACGCGCGCCGACCTCTCCGACACCGCGCTCTTCGCGCGCGAGCCCGACGAGCGCAAGGAGCTCGTGTTTCCCGAGGCCCCGCGCAACGCGGGCAACCAGTACCTCGCGCGGATCAGCGGAATCGTCGAGGCGCCCGAGACGGGCGACTATGTGCTCGCGATCGCAAGCGACGACGACTCGATCCTGCTGCTTGGCACAGGCGAGGATCCTTCGACGCTTCGCGAGATCGCCTCCGTCGAGGGCTACTCGAATCCAGGCGACTACGACGCGCAGCCGGGCCAGCGGTCGAAGCCCGTGCGTCTCGAGAAGGGACGCCGCTACGCGATCCGCGCGCTGCACGCCGAGGGCGGCGGCGGCGACCACCTCTCGGTGATGTGGCGGCTGCCGAGCGGTCGGACGGAGTCGCCGATCGGCGCGGCGCCCGTCGACCGCAGCGAGTTCCCGCACATGCGCCGCGCGATCGAGTCGTGCCTTGCCGAGGGCACGCCCGAGACCGCGTCGCTTCTGTGCGATTTCGCAGCGTCTCCCGCGAACCCGATGCCGATGCGGCTCGAGGCGCTCGAGGCGCTCGCCTCGTGGCTTGCGCCCGCGCCGCGCAACCGCGTGAACGGCGCGTACCGTCCGCTCGACGGCGCCGCGCGCGACGCGGGCGCGTACAAGGCCGTGCTTGCGCGCAAGCTCGCGCCGCTTGCAGACAGCCCGAACCCCACCGTGCGCGAGGCCGTGAACGGCGTGGCCGCGAAGATCGGCGTGGCGCTCGACCCCGATGCGGCGCTGCGCGCGGTCAGCGATGCGCGGCTTGCGCCGACCGAGCGTCTGTCGAGCCTGCGCGCGCTTGCGGGCGACGCCACGCCGCGCGTGTCCGCCGCGATCGACGCGGCGCTCGCCTCCGATGTGCCCGACCTGCGCGCCGAGGCGCGCACGATGCTTCTGCGCAGGAAGGACGGCCGTGCGTTCGGTGCGCTCGCCGACGCGGCGGAGCACGGCACCGTTCTCGAGCGCCAGCGCGCGATCGCCGATCTCGGTGGCCTCGGCCCCATGTCCGACGCCGCGCTTTCGCCGATCGCCGAGCAGCTCGCCGCCGGCACGCTCGACCCGGCGCTGCGGCTCGACATCGTGCGCGCCGCGTCGATGCGCAGCGACGGCCCGGTCTCGGCGGCGCTTGCGCGCTGGAAGGCATCGCTTGGCTCGGATCCCATCGCGCGCTACGAGGCGCTTGCCCTCGAGGGCGGCGACGCCGGGCGCGGCCGCGAGGTCGTGCTCTACCACCAGAGCGCGGTATGCATGAAGTGCCACGCCATCGCGGGCACGGGCGGCAACGCGGCGCCCGCACTCGACGGCGTCGCGTCGCGCGGCGACGCGCGCTACCTGCTCCACTCGCTCGTCAATCCGAACGAGGTCGTGGTGCAGGGCTACGCGAACGCGGGCGCGAGCGCGATGCCGTCGATGCAGTCGGTGCTGACCGACGAGGAGATCCGCGACGCGGTCGCGTACCTTCGCACGCTGAAGTGACCGTCAGCGCCTGCGGCGGACGCCGAGCAGCGCGACGGCGGCGATGGCGATGGCTCCCGGCGCGGGCACGGCCTGCGGCGCCGACGCCGAGTCGAACACCCAGCCGTCCCACGAGCCGTTCGCGACCGCGCGGTCGCCGAAGCCGACGAACGACTCGGCCCACGCGGTGCCAGCTGCGCCGCGCGTCCAG
>JBJTOV010000386.1:0-5244 GCA_046074745.1 Planctomycetota bacterium
CGCGCGCGCCGCACCCGCGGCCTCGGCGATCGCGAGGTGGTCGGCGCGCGCATCCTTGTACACAGCCTCGATCGACGAGCCGGGCAGGATGTCGTGGAACTGGTTGAGCAGCAGCGTCTTCCACGGGCGATCCATGCGCGCTCGGAACGCCTCGCGGTCCTGCGCGCGCATCGAGGGCAGCGAGCACGCGAGCGCCTCGGCGTCGCGCAGGAGCGACTCGGCGAGCCTGTTCTGCCGCTTGAGCCACGCCTGGCTCGTGTAGGTTCCGCGGTGGAGCTCGAGGTAGAGCTCGCCGTCCCACGACGCGAGCGGGCGGCCCGCCGCGGCCAGCGCCTCGCGGCCCGCGTGCAGGCGGCCGCAGAAGACATCGACGCGGTGCTGCTCGAGGCGCGGAAGGCCCGCGCAGTCGGCCGCGAGCTCGGCACGCGCGATCTGCGCGTCGGTCGGCCCGCCGCCGCCGTCGCCGAATCCGAACGGCTGCAGCCACATCGGCACCGAACCGCCGAAGAAGCTCTGCGCGTCCTGCGTCAGCAGGTTGCGCTCGCCATGCAGCATGTCCTTCGGCTCGATCGACGAGTTGTAGTTGTGCCCGGGCGTGAGGTGCGTGAGGATCTCGGTGCCGTCGAGCCCGCGCCACTCGAAGGTGACATGCGGGAAGCGGTTCGTCTCGCACCAGCTCATCTTGTTGGTGATGAAGGTGTCGAGGCCGCCGAGCACCGCGATCTGCGGCAGGCACGGCGGGAATCCGAAGGTGTCGGGCAGGTACAGGAACCGCTGCCGCCCCGCGGCGCCGAACTCGCGCGTCCAGAACCCCGTGCCATGCACGATCTGCCGCACGAAGCTCTCGCCCGACGGACAGGTGCAGTCGGGCTCGATCCACATGGCGCCGCCCGGCTCCCAGCGGCCCTCCTTCACGCGGCGCGCGATCTGCGCGTAGACCTCGGGCGCGTCCTCCTTCACATACTCGTACTGCTGCGCCTGCGAGCACAGGAAGTGGAACGCGGGAAACCGCTCCTGAAGCCTGAGCACATTGGCGAAGCTGCGCACGCAATTGCGGCGCGTCTCGCGCAGCGGCCAGAGCCACGCGGTGTCGATGTGCGCATGGCCGACGGCCACGCACGCGGTCGCAGGCTCGTGCGCACCGCCCCTGAGCAGGCCGTCGAGCGCCTCGGCGGTGTCCTCCATGCCGGGCACGGGATCGTGTGCGTCGATCGACGCGTGGATGTCGCGCAGGGTGTTCGCGATCTCGGTGGCGCGCGGCGAGTCCTCGGGCAGCGCGAGCATCAGCTTCCGCAGGAAATCCCACGCCTGCGCGTAGCGCCACGCCGCCTCGTCGACCACGACGAGCTCCGCGCTCTCAATGCGCCCCGGGTTCGGTTCGCGCCAACGCACCTGCAGCTCGGGGTGGTCCCACCAGAAGGTCGAGATGCCGAGCGGCAGGTTGCACGCGCCCTCGACGAGCAGGTCGATCTTCTCGCCGCCCTTCGCGTTCGGCCACAGGAACGCGAGGTCGCGGTACGGGTCGAAGCCCTGGTACGGCACGCCGTCGCGCCAGAGCGTCGCCTCGGTGCCGCACGAGAACCGCAGCGCCACCACATGGCCGCGCATCTCGGCGGGCACGCGCCCCGCAAGGCGGAACCACGCGGTCGACCACACGGGGCCCCAGCGCAGGCCCGTCTCGACGGGGCGGTACTTCGCGCGCCGCGCATCCGCGAACGAGGGATGCCCGCCCTCGAGGCCCGAGCCCTTGGCCTGCCACATGGCGACCGAGAGCGGCACGCGCAGCGGGAAGACCCGCGGCAGCAGCACCTCGGCGTGGAAGTTCTCGTAGCGGATGGCGGCGTACTGGAGGTTCGGAAGCACGGCGGCATCGTAATGCCGCGCGCAGGACAGGCGCGACGGCTCGATTGCGGCCACAATGCGCGCATGTCCCGGCCGATCTCCCGCCCGTCGTGGCTCCTTCCGTTCGGCGCGTGCGCGGCGCTCGGCGCGTTCGCATGCGCGGCGCCCGCGATGGCCGCGCAGGCCACGGCGGTGCAGGCGAACGGATCGCCCGAAGCGCGCGCGATGACGATCGCCACTGCGGCCGCGCAGGTCACGGGGCTCGCGGTCTCGCCGCTCCTCGTGCTCGTCGCGATCGGGCTCGGCGACTTCCTCGAGCTCGGCGGGTTCGATGCGGCGCCGGGCACGCTGCCGCTCCACGCGAATCCGTGGCTCCTCGGCCCGTGCGCGTTCGTGCTTCTCCTTCTTGGCCTGAAGAAGTTCGCCGCGCCCGCGATTCCGCTGCCGCTGCGGAAGCTGCTCGATGCGGGCGAGTACTTCGAGGCGAAGCTCTCGGCGCTCCTCGCCGCGGGCGTGCTGCTGCCGGCGATCGCCTCGTCGGTGGCCGCGGCGACGGGCGCAGGCGCGGACGCCGGCCCCGCGCCTGCCTCCGCGATGCTCGGGTTTCACGGCGCCACGGCGCTCTCCGCAGCGGCCGTCGTCTGCCTGTTCGGCTGCGTGTGGGTGATGTTCCACATGGTCGAGGCGCTCACCGTGCTCAGTCCGTTCGCGGTGGTCGACGCGGTGCTCGTCGTCGCGCGGCTCCTCGTGCTCGCGGCGATCGGGCTCGCGCTGCTGATCAGCCCGTACCTTGCGTGCGCGCTGTGCCTGCCGATCATCGTGGCGGCCTGCTTGGTCGCGGGCTGGTGCATCCGGCTCGACCTCTTCGTGCTGTCGGTCGCGGGCGACCTGCTCTTCCGCCGCAACGGCGCGCGCAGCGCTGCGTCGGGAAGGCTGCGCGCGTTCCTCGCCTCGCGCGCGCACGGCGCGCCCATCCGCACGATGGGGCACCTCGAGCCCGCGCCCGGCGGCATGGTGTTCACCTACAGGCCGTTCTTCGCGATGCCCGCGCGGCGCATCGCGATCGCCTCGACGCGCACGGGCATCGTGCGCGGCCTGCTCTGGTCGACGATGCGCGACGACGCCGCGCGCCGCCCGATCGCCGCGCTTCCGCCGCGCTACCAGGCGCATCACGCGGAGATCGCGCGGCGATTCGCGGCCGAAACGCGCGATGGCGCGCTTCGCCGCGGCTTGCGCGGATTCCGCGAGGTGTTTCTCGCGATCACCACGACAGGCGACGCGCCCGTCGAATCCGCGGCCGAGCCCGCATCGCGGCCGTGACAAGGCACGAGCACCCCTCCGATGGCTCTCTCACCTGAATCGCTCCTCGACGCCCTGCGCGACATCGCGCTTCCCAGCGCCTTCGCGGGGCTCGTGGCGATCATGGCCACCATGGTGGTCGAGCGGCTCGGCGGCATTGCGGGCGGCGTGCTCTCGAGCATCCCGACCACCATCGTTCCTGCGGCGATCGGCATCTTCCACCGCAGCGCGTCGGTCGACGACTTCAGGCGCTCGATGGCGTTCGTGCCTGTCGGAATCCTGCTGAACGCGGGCTTCCTCGTGCTGTGGCGCGTGGTTCCCGCGCGCGTCGGACGCCGCACGCGCTCGCATCTCCTTGCGTGGACGCTCGCCATCACGCTGTTCGCATGGCTGGCCGCCGCGGGTTCGGTGGTGTGGATCCACGACACGCTGCGTCCGACGGTCGCAAGCGCGCTCGCGACGGGGTGCACGGCGTTCGTCGCGGGAATCGCGCTGGGAATCGCCGCGAACCGCACCCCGCATCCCGCGCCGAAAGGCACGCATCGCGTTCCGGCCACGATCCTCGCGCTGCGAGGGCTCGCCGCCGCGGCGGTCATCGGCGGCGCGATCCTCCTCTCCCGTTCGGGGCTGCCGGTCGCAAGCGGCATCGCATCGGTGTTTCCCGTGATCTTCACCACGATCATGGTGGCGACATGGCTGGCGCAGGGCGCGCATGTTCCGACGGGCGCGGTCGGTCCGATGGCGCTTGGCACGCTCAGCGTCAGCGCCTACGCGCTGCTCGCGACATGGCTGTTCCCGATCATGCCGTTGTGGGCGGCGGCCACGCTGTGCTGGATCGCGGCGGTGGCCGCGGTGAGCGTTCCCGCGTTCCTCTTCCTGCGTCGAACCCGCGCGCGCGCTCAGGCGCGCAGCGTGGCGGCGAGCGGAGCGGGCTGAACCGCGGGCATGCGCTGCGCGGCCGCGCACAGAACGCGCCCTGCGAGCGCGACGCCCGAAAGATACGCATCCTCGACGCGTGTTCCGCGCAGCCAGTCGCCCGCCATGCCGATGCGGAGCGAAGGGTCGTACATCGCGCCCGGTCCGCCGTCGCCGCCCGCAAGGGCGAATCGCCAGCGGTGCGCCTGCGCGTGGATCGGCGGAGGCGTGCGCACGCCGAGCGCCGAGCACAGGCGCGTGAACGCATCGACGAGCGCGGGAGCGACCTCCTCGGGGGAACGCTCGAGCCGCTCCTCCGACCACTCGCTGCGCGCAAGAACCGTCCAGCGGTCGATGCCGTCCTGCGCGCGGCCCGGCTTCGACCCGACGCGCGAGATCCATGCCAGCGTCTCGCCGACGGCGGGCGCTCCCGCGGAAACCTCGGCGTGGTCGAGAGGCAGCGCGACGGGTTGGCCGAAGGACAGCATGAGCGACCATGTGGCGCGCATGCCGCATCGCGACGCCGCCTGCGAGAGCGCGGGAGCCGCGCCGCTCAGGATCGCCGCGGTCTGCGGCGCGGGCGCGGTCGAGAGCACCGCGTCGAACAGCCCGAGATCGCGCGCGACGCCCGCGGCATCGGTGCCGTGCACGCGCCACATGCGTCCTTCGCGCTCGATGCGCTCGACGCGCGTGTTCGCGGTCACTCCGTCGCTTCCCGAAAGATGCGCGCAGAGCGCGCTCATCGAAGGCGTGCCGACGAAGCGCGGAGGCGCATCGACCGGAGCGACTCCTTCCGCAGCGATGTTCGCGAACCGCGCGTGCCAGCGGGCCACCACGCCCTCGTCGCACCATGCCGAGACAAGCGACGCGAACCGCGGATCGCGCGCGGTGAAGTACTGGGCGCCATGGTCGAAGGCGCCGTGATCGCCGCGGCGCGTGCTCATGCGTCCGCCGCCGCCGCGCGACTTCTCGAAGACCACCGCCTCGACCAGGTGCTCGCGCAGCGTGCGAGCGCAGGCGAGACCCGCGATGCCCGCACCGACCACGGCGACGCGCATCGGATACGGCCGCCGACCGACGAGTCCCGCGTAGCCGTCGAGATCGAGCCTGCGCGCGTGCTCGACCGTCGAGCGCTCCCGCACGAGGCCGAGCACGGGCCGCGCAGGCGGGAAGGCGCGGTCGAAGAGG
>JBJTOV010000387.1:0-5453 GCA_046074745.1 Planctomycetota bacterium
GCCCTGGATGGTTGCGATCATGGACGCATTCGCCGCGTCACCGCCTCGGCGCGCCGCTCACAGCCCCATGCACGAATAGCCGCTGTCGACATACAGCACCTGACCCGTGGTGCCGCGCGACAGGTCGCTCAGCAGGAACGCCGCCGCGTCGCCCACCTCGGCCGCGGTGATGTTGCGCGGCAGCGGCGCGACCTGCGGAATGCGGTCGAGGATCGCATCGAAGCCGCCCACCGCGCCCGCGGAGAGCGTCTTGATCGGACCCGCGGAAACGAGGTTGCAGCGGATGTTCTTGCCGCGGCCGAGCTCCATCGCGAGGTAGCGGTTGGCCGCCTCGAGCGCCGCCTTCGCGACGCCCATCACGTTGTAGCCGGGCACGGCCTTCTCGGCGCCGTAGTACGACAAGCCGATCATCGAGCCGCCGTCCTTCATCACCGGCATCGCGGCATTGCCCATCGCCATGTAGCTGAAGGCCGAGATGTCGAGCGCGTTCGCGAACACCGCGCGCGGCGTGGCCGCGAACCTGCCGAGGCGCAGCCAGTCCTTGTCGGCGAACGCGATGCAGTGCACCACGAAGTCGATCTCGCCGAAGTCCTTGCCCACGCGCTCGAAGCACGCGGCGATGTCGGCGTCGCTCGCCACATCCATCGGCTGCATCCACGGGCTGGCCACGCCCATGCCCTCGACGAGCTTGCGCGTGCGGCGCTCCATCTTCTCGCCGGGCATGTGGGTGAAGATGCACTCCGCGCCCTCGCGCAGCAGGCTCTGCGCGATCGCCGTCGCGATGCTCGTCTCGTGCAGAACGCCCGTCACCAGTCCACGCTTGCCGGCCATGAATCCCATGGGTTGCTCCTTGGAGGACGGGGAAGTTAGCACTTCTTGCCGCAGAGGGCGCGGGCGGATACGCTCTCCGCCGCAGCGCGCGTAGCTCAATTGGATAGAGCATCGGTCTTCGGAACCGACGGTTGGGGGTTCGAATCCCTCCGCGCGCGTTTGATTCCCGAGCAGCCCCATGCCGACGCCGCGGCCGTGCGCCGCGCCTGCATCGCGGCGGTCGAGGAGGCGCTGCGCGCCACGCCCGATGCGGATCTTGCGCGGGCGGTCGAGCGGCTGTCGGATCTCTACACCACGCGCCGCGGCGCGCTCGTGGCCGAGCAGGCCGATGCGACGCATCTCGCGGCGAAGCGCGAGTACTTCCTTGCGTCGGACGCGCCGAAGGTGGGCCTGGTGCTCGACGAGTGCGCGGCGCGAAGCGCGGTGTTCCTGCGGCTTGCGCAGGCGGACGAGGTGCGGGTGGCCGACCTCGGTGCGGGCACGGGCGCGACGAGCACGGGGTTCGTGGCATGGATCGCGGGCATGTGCGCGCGGCTCGGCTGCGCTGCGCCGCGCGTGCGGATCCATGCCGTCGAACTCGGCGCGCCCGCGGCGGCAGTGCTCGCGCAGGCCGTGCGCGCGGCGGCGGCGCAGGCGGGGATGGCGCTCGAACTCGTGGTCGAGGCGCGCGACTTCCGATCGTTCGACCCGAAGGGCTTCGATCTCCTTCTCTCTCAGACCGCGCTCAACGAACTGCTCGTCGGCCAGGAGCACGAGGCGGCGACCACCGCGATGGTGGCGCGTTGGGCCGAGGCTGCGCCGCTCGTCGTGATCGAGCCAGCGCTGCGGCCGACGACGCGCGCGCTGATGGCGCTGCGCGACGCGCTTGCCGCAGGCGGGCGGCGCATCGTGGGCCCCTGCCTGCACGCGCGGCCATGTCCGCTGCGGGCGCGGACCGCCGAGTGGTGCCACGAGTCGCGGCGGATCGAGCCCACGCCGCGCGTGGCGGCGATCGACCGCATCGTCGGGCGGCGCGACGCGCGCGCGCTGTACGCGTGGCTCGCGACCGAGCCGACCGCCGCTCCGCAGGGCGAGGGCGCGCGTCCGATCGCGCTGCGTGTGCTCACCGATCCGCTCGGGAGCCGCGGAAAGACCGAGCGGCTCGTGTGCCGCGCCGATGGCGAACTGCGCACGATGCGGCTCCTCGACCGCGAGCAGAGCGCGTCGAACCGGATGTTCCTCGATGCGCCGCAAGGTGCGGACCTGACCGTCGATCCGCTTCCAGACAACGATCGGATCGCGCCCGCGGCCGTGGTGGCGCGTGCCGCGGACGCGGGATCGAGCGCGGGAATCGGCGAATCCGAGGGGCGATAGTCGCGAACATTGCCTTGCCGAGGGGCGTTCGCTACCCTTCACTTCCTGCATGCGCCGCGTCGCTGCCATTCTCGCGTTCGTCGCCTGCGTCCTTTCGGGCGCGGGTGTGTCGCGGGCGGTGCACATGGTCGTCGCGCACGGTGGCGGCTCCTGCGCCTCCGAGCGCGCGCCGATGGTGGGTGGTTCGTGCGGGCATTCCGGACATGACGGGCATGGCGTTCATGTCCACCATGCCGCGCAAGGCGGGCCCGCGGGCCGCGCGACATCGGGTCTCCCGGCCGACATCCACGACTGCCCCGTCTGCGACGAGCTCTCGCTCGCGGGCGGATGCCCCGCGCTCGCGACGCCGTTCACCGATGTGATCGCGCTGCTCGCGATCGCGCATGACCGTGTGGCCTCGCTGCTGCCCGCGCCGTGCGCGCCCGAGGCCTGCGCCGCGCGGCCTCCGCCGTCGCGCGCCTGATTCCACCTTTTCCGACCGGTTGCGAAACCGCATCACGCGATGCGCTCGACGACCGTCGTGCCGTCCACGGGCCACACGCCCGAAGGCGGCGTGGATCACGCACCCCGCGGGCGCTGCCCCGGAGAATCGCTTGCACATCAACCGAACCGCGCGGCGGGCGTTCACGCTCGTCGAGCTCCTTCTCACCGTCGCGCTCGTGGGCGCGCTGCTCTCGCTCCTCCTGCCCGCGCTTTCGTCGCTCGGACAGAGGGCGCGCACGGCGAACTGCCTTGCCAACCTGCGCTCGCTGCAGCTCGCCTCGCTCACCTACTCGGGCGACGAGTCGGGCTGGCTGATCGACGCACGGCTTCCGCACGGCGGCATCGATCAGGGCAGCGGCGAGAGCTTCGTCGAGGTGCTTTCCCGCAAGGGATACGCCGACACCGAGCTCATCCGATCGCCGCTCGACCAGAGCCCGCACTGGGCGCCCGACCTCGGCGGCGAGGGCGTGCCTGTCCCTGGCTCGAACGGCGCGTTCCGCCGCTCGAGCTACGGGCTCAACAACCACCTTGCGCGCGAGTTCTCGCCGTGGGCTGCGATCGATCCGTCGCAGGCGACCGACCGCCTGTCGAAGGTTCCCGATCACGCGAACACGGTGCAGCTGCTCATGATGTGCGAGACGGGCGAGTTCGCGGGCGCCGACCATCCGCATGTCGAGGGCTGGGGCGCGGGCGCGCAGTCGCCCACGATCGCTGGCGGCGAGGTCGCGGTTTCGGCGGTGTCGCGCGACAGGCCGTCGCGCGATTCGCGGGCGAACTGGGCGTTCCTCGACGGACATGTCGAGACCGCGCTCTTCGCGGCGATCTACCTCGACGACCAGCGGAACAGGCTGGATCCACGCGTCAGTTCCCTCTTCGCACGCATCGCAGCCGCGCCGTAGCGCGCGGAGGTTTCCATGAGTCCCATGCAACTGGCAGGAATCTCGGCCCTGGCGTTCGCCACGGCCGCAGAGGCGCAGCACCACGGCGACATCGCGGTCTCGGTCGATTCGGGCGCGCTGGCGACGGGCGCGAACGAAGCGGCGGGCTCGGTGCCCGAGCGCGTGTTCGGCGCGACATTCGGCGACACGGGCGTGCCGCGGTTCACCTCGAACCCCGGATTCGAGGCGCTTCCGGGCACATTCACGGCCGGATCGCGGCTCGGTTTCGATGCGGTCGCGGGGCTGCGGCGCTTCACGGGCGCCGCGGTCGAGCCCGTGACCGACGAGTTCATCGAGGTGAAGTTCCTGACGCTCGTCGCCAACATCGGGGCCGAGCCCGCGAGCGGCTTCAGCCTCGCCGTTCAGTCGAACGGCGGCTTCCACCGCCATCTCAACTTCACGCTTCGTTCTGCCGGGCCGAAGCTGCCTGCGAGCGGCCTGTATGTGGCCGAACTCGAGCTGTACTCGACCGACGGCGTCACGCTGCCGAGCGAGCCGTTCTGGGTCGTGTTCAACGACGGCCGCCCCGCCGCGGAACTCGCCTCCGCGCTCGCGTGGGTCGAGGAGAACCTCGCCTCCGGCGGCGCTGCGTGCCCGGCGGATCTCGACGGGTCGGGCGATGTCGGCGCACCCGACCTCGCGCTGCTCCTCGGCGCGTGGGGCGGCTCGGGCGCGGATCTCTCGGGCGATGGCCTGACGGGCGCCGCGGACCTGGCCCAGTTGCTCGGCGCGTGGGGTGCGTGCAGTCCGTGATCGCGCGGGAGCGGTCGCTCCCTGCGCGCTGTGTCACTTGTTCGCTTCGTTCCTTGAGTTCATGAACCTACACCGCGGCCAAGCCGATGCGCCTGCGCCGCTTCGATCAGAAAGAGAGTTCCAACATGCGTTCGTTCCTCACCACCTCGCTCATCGCCGCCGCCCTGCTCTCCGCCACCGCCCGCGGCGACGGCAAGGAGCCTCATCTCGACATCTGGCTGCGCCCCGTCGACGGCGCGGTCATGACCGGCTCGATCACCGAGGGGACGCCGGGCACGCCGGTCGCCGACCGGGCCGATGTGTTCGCGGGCGAGTTCGGCACCGATCCGAAGTTTCCGTTCGCCGCGTTCGAGCCCGGCTTCCAGGCGCTTGCAACTGGATTCGTGACCTCGTTCAGCTTCGAGATCGCGGGCCCCGTGCTTCGCTTCGACGGAGCTGCCTTCACCGCGACCGCCGTCACCATGACGCTCGCCTACGGCCCGTCGAGCACGACGAGCACGAGCGGCACGGCGAGCGGCTTCGCGTTCAACACCTTCGCCGACGGCCTGCTCCATGACCACTTCGACTACATCCTGAACGGAGTGGCGGGCGCGGACCCCGAGAACGGCGTGTATGCGCTGCCGCTGCGTTTCTCGGCGATCTCGCCTGCGGCCGACCCGGGCAATGTGGCGTGGGTGGTGCTGAACGCGGGCGAGTCGGAATCGCTGCACGACGCGGCGATCCTGCGGGCGGAGCTCTACCTCGCGTGCGGCATCGACGCGACGGGGGACGGAACTGTGAACGCGGAGGATCTCGCCGCGCTGCTCGGCGCGTGGGGATCCGACGATGCGTCGGTCGACTACGACCGCTCGGGCACGGTCGACGCGCAGGACCTCTCGGTGCTGCTCGGGTCGTGGGGATACGCCTGCGACTGAGCCCGAGCCGAGCCGCCCCCGAACCGACCCGTGCCTGGCACGTGCCGTGCAGTGCCTGGCACTCGGCGGCATGTGCCAGGCACCCGAGCGGCGTGCAGATCGCACGCGGCTCGGGCCGTTCGCACGGGAGGAAACGCCGCTTCTGCGCAGCTGCCACGCGCCGCACGCCCGTGCCTGGCAC
>JBJTOV010000388.1:0-4056 GCA_046074745.1 Planctomycetota bacterium
TCGGTCCATCGCCTCAACATCGGATCGATTTCGGCCGACGCGACGATCTCAGTCGCGCTCGTCGGCGGCCGACGACTCGGTTCGATCGAGGAGAGTTTCATCGCGCGACTCAACGAAGGCGATGCGTTTCTCTTCGCGGGCGACATCGTCGAGTTCGTGCGCCTCCGCGACATGACCGCCTGGGTGCGCCGCACGAAGCGCGCCGACGCGACGCCGCGCTGGAACGGCTCACGCTTTCCGCTGTCGACGGCGCTCTCGGCCTCGGTGCGGCGCGCGCTCGACGAGGCGCGGCGCGGCGTGTTCGATGGGCCCGAGATGGCGCTCGCGCGCCCCGTGCTCGAGGAGCAGATGCGGCTGTCCGCGCTGCCCGCGCCGGGCGAGACGCTGGTCGAAATGTGCGCGACCGCCGACGGGCACCATCTCTTCGTTTATCCGTTCGAGGGACGGCTGGTGCACGAGGGGCTCGCGGTGCTGCTTGCGCTGCGGCTTGCGCGAAGGCGGGCGACCACCTTCGCGGTGTCGATCAACGACTACGGGATCGAGCTTCTCGCACCCGAGCCGTTTCCGTACCGCGAGGCGCTCGGGCCCGCGCTCTTCACGCTTGATGGATTGGCCGACGACCTGCTCGAGGCTGTGAACCTCGGCGAACTCTCGAGGCGGCAGTTCCGCGACATCGCGCGCGTCGCGGGGCTCGTCTTCCAGAAGTACCCGGGCGCCGAGCGCTCGGGGCGGCAGGTGCAGGCGGGGGCGTCGCTCATCTTCGATGTGCTGCGGGAGTTTGACCCGCAGAACCTGCTGCTGCGGCAGTCGGAGGCAGAGGTGCTCGACCGCCAGTTCGAGGAGGGTCGGCTTGCCTGCACGCTCGTCCGGCTCGGGCAGGGGCCGCTCGCCGTGCGCGAGCCGACGCGTCCGACGCCGCTCGGGCTGCCGCTCGTCGCCGACCGGCTGGGTACGACGCTGTCGACCGAGTCGGTGCTGGCGCGGCTTGCGGCCATGGGAATCGCACCACGGGGGCCCGCGGCGGCCGCTTCGGGCGGGATTGGCTGAGAGAAGGCGCGCGATTCGCCGTACATTGGAAGTCGGTTACGGGTACGGGCGTGGATCGGCGCTTCAAGCATGCCGCCCGCCTGCCGAGGGGCCGCTGTCCGATGGAGAACGCCATGCCGACCGATAGGCCGACCGACCGACCCGACGAGCCGATCCCGGGCGAGACCGCCGAGCTGCCGACCACCCCGCCCGGCGGGGATGTCGCGGGCACGGGGCGGCCTGAGTCGAGCAAGCCGGCGTCGGCCCGTCCGCCTTCGGGTCGGCCGCCGTCGGCGCAGAGCGGGTCGTCGGTGCGGATCCTCGGCGAGGATCGCGATTCGGTGGCGCCCGCGGCGGCGGGGCTGCGTTTCGTGCGTGAGCTCGGGCGCGGTGGCCTCGGCTCGGTGTGGCTCGCCGTGCAGGAGACCGAGGAGTTCCATCGACAGGTCGCGGTGAAGCTGGTGCGCCGCGGCATGGACACCGAGGACATCCTTGCGCGCTTCGCGCTCGAGCGGCAGCTGCTCGCGGGCCTCGAGCATCCGAACATCGTGCGCCTCTACGGCGCGGGGACGGTGGTGGACGGTCGCCCGTACTTCGTGATGGAGTATGTGGAGGGGCTGCCGATCGACCGCTTCTGCGACGAGCGGCGGCTGCCGATCGAGGAGCGGCTGCGGCTGTTCGTGCAGGTGTGCCGCGCCGTGCATCACGCGCACTCGCGGCTGGTCGTGCACCGCGACCTCAAGCCGTCGAACATCATCGTCACCACCGACGGCACCGTGAAGCTGCTCGATTTCGGCATCGCGAAGCTGGTCGACGCGAGCCTGGCGCCCGTGGTGGTCGATCCGACCGCGCCCGAGCTCCGCGTGCTCACGCCCGAGTATGCGAGCCCCGAGCAGATCCGCGGACAGATGATCGGAACGCCGAGCGATGTCTACTCGCTGGGCGTGATCCTGTACGAGCTGCTCACGGGGCAGCGGCCATACCGCATCAAGACGCGCATCATGCGCGAGCTCGAGCGGATCGTGTGCGAGGAGGAGCCCGCGCAGCCGAGCACCGTGGTGTCTCGGCCGAGCGAGGCGGTGCATGTCGAGACGGGCGCGGACGGCGCCACGCGCGTGGTGCAGCGGCAGGTGAAGCCCGAAACCGTGTCGAAGGCGCGCGGCGTGGCGGTCGAGCGGCTGAGCAGGCGCCTGCGCGGCGATCTCGATGTGATCGTGCTGCATGCGCTCGAGAAGAGCCCGACCTCGCGCTACGCCTCGGCCGAGGCGATGGCCGCCGATGTCGAGCGGCACCTGCGCAGCGAGCCGATCGAGGCGCGCAAGACGAGCGCGGCGGGGCGCGCGGTGCGCTTCGTGCGCAGGAACCGCGTGGCGGTCGGGGTGACGGTGCTCGCCGTGGCGGGGGCGCTCGGTGGGCTTGGCAGCCTGTACTTCGCGGAACGCGCGCGGGGCGAGAGCGACCGCGCTGCCGCCGCCGAGGCGCTCAAGGACCGGGAACGGGCGCTTGCCGAGCTGCGGCTTGCACAGGTGCGCGAGCTGAGCGACACCATGCTGACGAACTTCTACGAGAAGCTTCGGCCGATGCAGGGCGGTGCGGAGCTGCGCGGGCTGCTCGCCGACGCGGTGAGTCGCCAGATCGAGGCGCTCGAGAAGCAGGACTCGATCGCGGGTGCGCGGGTGGCCGACCCCGACTTCGACCGGCTGCTCGCGCTTGGCTACCGCGGGCTCGGCCGCGTGCGCGGCGACTCGCGCGGCGAGGGCGCGGGCGACTACGCGCAGGCGCGCGAGGCGTTCGAGAAGAGCGCGGAGATCCTGGCGCGGCTCAAGGCGACCGCGGCGGCCGAGCAGGTGCCCGGCCTGAACATCGACATCGCGCGCACGGCGATCTTCTGGTCGGACACCGCGCGCGTCGCGGGCGACCTCGCGGCGGCGCGCGCGAAGCTGATGGACGCCGAGGCGATGCTCGCCGCGCGCGGACTCGGCGCGTCGAAGGAGGAGCGGCTGCTGCACGCGGTGGTGCTCGGCTAGCTCGGCGAGATCGCCGAGAAGCAGGGCGATCGCCCGGGCAGCCTCTAGATGCAGGCGCGCGCGATCGCGATCCGCCGGTCGCTGCTTGCGCTCGAGCCCGACGACCAGGACCTTGCGCGGCTCCTCGCCAAGGGGCTGCAGGTCGAGCAGTCGCGCGCCGAGCAGTCGGGTGAGACCGAGAAATCGCTCGCCCTTGCCGAGGAAGTGCTCGCGATCCGCGCGAAGCTGGCCTCCGCGCGGCCAGAGGACGCGCGGGTGGCTCGCGAACGAATGCTGGCCGAGCTCGCGCGTGGCCGCGCGCTTGTCCGCGCCGGACGAGCGAACGATGCGGTCGGAGGCCTTCAGGCCGCATGCGTGACGGCCACCGAACGGGTCGAGCGCGCGCCTGACAGCCATGAGGCGCTGAGCGACCGGGCGCTTGGCTACGAGAGCCTGGCGCAGGTGCTCGAGGAACTGGGGCAGCGCGACGAGGCGCTCGAGCGCACGCGCCTGGCCCGCGCCGACCTGGCGCGTGCGGCGGGGCTCGCGCCCGACTCCGAGGCGTACCCGCGTCGCGGTGCGTACCTGGCGTCGCGCGAGGCGAAGGTGCTGGTAGCGCTCGGACGCGCGGTGGAAGCCGCGCGTGTCGGTGCGGACGGCGCGGCCGTGTTCGAGGGGATCCTCGCGAGGGGCGCCGTGACGGCCGATGTGCAGCAGCAGGCGGCGGTGATGTTCGCGGTGGCGTCGTCCTCGGCCGCGAAGGTGGGCGACGCCGACGCGGCGGGCCGCTTCGCGGCGCGAGCGCGGGCCGCGTTGGCCGCACTTCCGGAGGCGCGGCGGGCAGCGCTCGGTGGATTCATCGAGTCAGAACTGGGCGGGACGAAGTAGCGCGCTCAGACGGGACGACAGTGGGTTGTGGACGGTTTGGGGGGATGGAGTGGTGCTGCGGCTGTAGCTCCGTTGCGCGGGATTGCGCTTTGCGCGCGTCAACCCCGACACCCCTTTCCCCGACGGTGCCTGGCAC
>JBJTOV010000389.1:0-4483 GCA_046074745.1 Planctomycetota bacterium
TGCCGATCGCCTTCGCGAGGAGCGCGGCCACCACCGAGCTGTCGACGCCGCCCGACAGGCCGCAGATCACGCGCGCCGTGCCGACGCGGGCCCGGATGCGCGCGCACTCCTGCTCGACGAAGTCGCTCATCTTCCACGAGCCCGAACAGCCGCACGCCTTGAACAGGAAGTTCGACAGCATGTCGCCGCCCTGCGGCGTGTGGGTGACCTCGGGGTGGAACTGGACGCCGTAGAAGCGCCGCGCGCTGTCGCGCACCGCGGCGAACGGACAGGTTCCCGTGCTCGCGATCACCTCGAATCCCGCGGGCACGCGGGTGACCTGGTCGCCGTGGCTCATCCACACCGTGGCGTGCGCATCGACGCCCGCGAACAGGTCGCCGCCGTCCTTCACATCGATCTTGGCGCGGCCGAACTCGCGGTGGTTCGCGCTCTCCACCTTGCCGCCGAGCAGATGGCTCATCAGCTGCATGCCGTAGCAGATGCCGAGCACGGGAATGCCCAGGGTGAAGATCGCGGGGTCGCAGGTCGGCGCGCCCTGCTCGAACACGCTCGCGGGGCCGCCCGAGAAGACGATGCCCTTCGGGGCGATGCGGCGGACCTCCTCGGCGCTGATGCGCGGGCTGACCAGCAGGCTGAACACGCCCGCCTCGCGCACGCGGCGCGCGATCAGCTGGGCAGTCTGGCTGCCGAAGTCGAGGATCAGGACCGTTTCGGTTCCGGGGGGTGGCGTCTCGAGCATGGGAAGGGGCGGAATGTAGCACCGCCCCGCCCACCCTTCAGGAGGCGCGCCCAAGGGGGCTGCAGGCCGTCCCGCGCGGGTTCAGTCGTCGTCGGGCATGACGCGCGGGATGGGCGACCCTGCGCCCGAGAGGCCCGGGTCGCGGTCCTTCTGCTCGGCAAGCGCCTTGTTCAGGTGCCGCGACACGCCGCGGGTCGTCGGCCCGCGTTCCGCGTCCTCGGCGGCCTCGCGGTCGGTCTGCGCGTCGATCGCGTGCGGGTCTTCGCGCGGACCAAGCGCGGCGGCAAGCGCGATCTCCTCGATCCAGCGCCACGCAAGCGCCGCCACGCCGAACAGACTGACGGCCTCGAACGCGATCATGGGAAGCCGCGCGCCCTCTTCGCTCGGCGCGAAGAGCGTGCGGGTCACCTCGCTTGAAAGGGCGAGCGCGCCGTAGAGCGCAAGCGCGATCACGGTGGCGCCGCAGCGCGCGCTCGAGCCGCGCGCGACGATGATCAGCGATCCAAGCGCAAGCGCGGCCAACTCCGCCACCGAGAGCATCGCGGGCGTCTCGAGCGCGCGTGCGGCGAAGCCCGCCCATTCCTCGATGGCCGAGATGGCGGGAGCGCCCGTCGCACCGTCTGCGCCGTCGAACACCTTCTGGGGCGGCCGAGCGAGGATGGCGCCCTGATGGGCGATCTTCGCAACAAGGCCCAGCGCCCCCACCGCCGTGGCGATGGCGATGGCCCGGGTGAACGACCTGGCGATGCCTTGGTGACTCGACATGGGGAAAGGGTCGGCCGTTTGCGGGCCGCGCGTTGAAAAGGAGCCGCGGAAAGCGCCCGATCGGCCGTGGTTGCGCCGGCCGGGCTTCGTCGGCCAGGCTCTCGCGTGGCTCAGGCGCCCACGGCAAGGCGCTCGGCGAGGTGCACGGGAAGCCCCGCCGCGTGCGATCGGCGCGCGGCCTCGTCGATGTCGTAGGCGACGCGGTGGTACTCGACCAGACCGCGCCCGAGGTCGAGCACCGCGAACGACGCCCGAGGGTCGCCGTCTCGCGGCTGGCCCACCGAACCTGGGTTCACGATGCAGCGGTCGCCCTCGACGAGCTCGAAGGCGTCGCCGAAACCGTCGCGGCCCGTGTCGGGCGCGAACAGCGAGACCTGCGAAGGCTCCACCGCGCCGCCGTCGGCGGCGATGTTCGTCGAGAAGAATCGCGGCACATGGGTGTGGCCGACCAGGCACACGGGTTCATCGAGGCCGCGGAACGCGCGGGCCGCGTCGCCCGTGCTGCGCAGGTATCCACCCGCACGCTCCGACGGCACGGGCGAATCGTGCACGGCATGCACCCGCCGCTCGATGGTGAACGACGGCGGCAGCGACTGCAGGAACGAAAGGTCGGTCGGGCCGAGCACGCGGCGCTGGTAGGCGATCGCCATGCGCGCGGCGCCGTTGAAGCCCGACAGCGTGGACGGATCGAGCAGCGCATCCTCGTGGTTTCCGCGGATCGACAGACTGCAATGGCTTCGGACGAGCGCGATGCACTCGGCGGGCTCGGGGCCGTAGCCCACGATGTCGCCAAGGCACACGATCGCGTCGATGCGCCTGCGCTGGATGTTGCGCATCACGGCGTGGAGCGCCACGAGATTGGCGTGGATATCTGAGATGACCGCGATGCGCGACATGAACGGGACTCTCCTCGGGCCTCACTTTCCTCCGGCCTTCCCGCCACCGCGGAACGACCGATGCACCGAGGACGACGGTGCAGCCGCGCGCAAGGCCCCGCGGCGGGCGTTGCGTCGACCTTCCGAAGCGTCGTCCGAAGACGAACACCGCACCCCTGCGCGCGGCGCCCTGCGGAAGCCCGCACAAACCGCCTGCGCGGCGCAGACATCACGCCCGAGACCGCCGATTACCGACCTCGCCCGCGCAGGGCGAACGCGCCGTCGGGCATGCGACGCACCAGCCCCTTCACCTCGAGCTCGAGCGTGGCCATCGCGATGCGCGGCACGGGCCAGCCGCTCGCCAGCTCGAGTTCGTCGAGGCCCGCGCGGTGCACGCGTTCGAGCTGCCGCAGGATGTCCGCGGCGTCGGGGCCGATCGGCTCTGGTGCGGGCGCCTCGCTTGCGTGAGCGGCGGAACGGCTGCGTGGCGCGTGCAGGTCGCGTGCAGTCGGTGGCTCGCGCGGTGGAGGCACCTCGCGCGGCACGGGCATCTTGCGCGGCACGGGCACCTCGCGCGGCACGGGCATCTCGCGCGGCATCGCGGCCGCCACCAGCGGGCGCGACGCCTCGACAAGTTCCATCACATCGTCGGCCCCCGTGACGAGTTGCGCCCACCCTTCGCGTATCGCGCGATGGCAGCCCACCGACGACGCGCTGTCGACGCGCCCGGGCACGCAGGCCGCGTCGCGCGAGAGGTCGTCGACCGCGATGCGGGCGGTCAGCAGCGCACCCGACCGCGCCGCCGCCTCGACCACCACCACGAGAAGCGATAGCCCGGCCACGATGCGGTTCCTGCGCGGAAAGAGGTCCGCGCGCGGCCTGATCTCGAACGGCTGCTCGGTGACCAGCGCGCCGCCCTGCCCGACCACCTGCTCGAACAGCGGCGCGTGCTCGGGTGGATACGGCTGCCCCAGGCCGGACGCGAGCACCACGATGGTGCGGCCGCCCGCGCGCATCGCACCGCGGTGCGCCTCGGCGTCGATGCCGCGCGCTCCGCCCGACACGATCGTCACCCCGCGCGCGGCCAGGTCCTGCGCGAGGCGACCTGCCTCGACCAGCCCGTAGGCGGTGGCGCGGCGCGAACCGACGATCGCGACCGCAGGCTCTGGCACGGGTCCGAGCTCGCCGCGCACGAAGAGCACGGCGGGCGGATCGGGGGCATGCGAAAGAAGCGCGGGATACTCGGTGCCGCCGCGCAACACGATGCGCGCGCCCGCGGCAAGGTAGCGCCCGCGCTCGGACTGCGGATCGGCCGCGCGAGCTTCGGCGAGGATCCGCGCGGCGTCAGGTTCCCGCATGCGCAGGGCGCCCGCGATCTGCGCGGAAGTGGCCGAAAGCGCCGCGACGGCCGAGCCGAAGGCGGCGCGCAGCGCATGCAGCCGCGCCGCGCCGATCCCATCGGCAAGCAGCAGCCGCAGCACCGCGTCGCACTCGCGCGCCTCGGCGCTTTCCTCGGGTGGTCGTTCGCTCATGCGCGCCATCATCGCGCGCAACCGCAGCCGCTCCTCTCGAAGCGACGCGCTTCCCACATCGGCACGGAAATGTCAGCGCGCGCCCGACTCTTCGCTCGAGGCCGACGAACGCGGATCGCGCGTGTCGACCCAGCGGTCCTCGTCGATGCCGTCGAACAGTGTCATCGAGGCGTAGGCGTCTTCGCACGCCGAGTTCTGCGAAGAAGGCTTGCGGCGGTTCCGACGCACAAGGCTCGTGTTCGCGCTGGCGATGTCCTCGCCGCCATCGGTCCTCAGATACTCGTCGGAAGGCTCGAAGAGAAACTCGCCTGCAGATCCGACGTCGGAGGCGCGATCGATGTCCGCATCGCAGTCCGTCTCACAGTCCTCGAGGCGCTCTCCGCCGCACGCTTCAGCGGCGTCCTCGCACTCTTCATCGGACAGCTCGGATTCGCCCTTCTCCGCGATCCCGTCGACCGCCATGCCTTCGAGCTCAATCGAGTCATCCGTCTCGGCATCGGTCTCGGCATCGCACTCGATGTCATCCACCGTGGAGCCGCCATCCCAGAGTTTGTCGCCTTCGTCGAGAAGGT
>JBJTOV010000390.1:0-12424 GCA_046074745.1 Planctomycetota bacterium
TTCCCTCGACCCGTTTCGCGGGCATACTTGGCACGGGCCTCGGGCCCACGGAGCGGTTCCCTCCCGCCCCGCCCTCGCTTCCCTCTCACCTCTTCCCTCGGAGGTCCCATGCTGAAGTTCCGCACGACCGCGCCGTCGAGCCGCCCGCTCGCGATCGCCATCGCCTTCTCGACGCTTGCCGCCGCACCCGCCGCCTTCGCAGGCCCCGACTGGGACGAGGGCCCCGTGGACGCCGGCAACACGCTGGCCACCGCGCAGATCATCAGCACGACGGGCGGGATCAACACCATCACAGGCCGCCTGAACGGCACCGCGCTCACCGGCGGCAGCGACTTTCAGGACTGCTTCCTGTTCAACATCGATTCACCGATGTCGTTCAACCTGACCACAAGCCCGGGAACGGGCGAGTCGGGCAACTTCAACCCGATGATGTTCCTGTTCAAGCTCGATGTGCGCGCCGGAGTGTGGGTCGCCAAGGCCGTGATGGCCAACAACGACCTCGCGCTCGGCAACCCGCAGGCGGGGCTGAAGGGCGACACCAACGACGGAAGCGGCACCACGATTTCGGCGCCCGGCGTCTATCTGATCGCGATCAGCGGCTTCGGCAGCCAGCCGATCAACTCGGCGGGCGAGTTCATCTTCAACCAGGCGTTTCTCGAGCCGGGAATCTTCGCGGGTCCAACGGGCCTGCCCGTGGCGAACTACGAGCTCGCGGGCTGGTCATCCGACGGTTCGACGGGCAGCTACCTGATGACGGTGGCGGGCGTTTCGGGAACGACCGTGCCCGCCCCGGGCGCGATGGCGCTTCTCGCCATGGGTGGACTCGCATTCCGCCGTCGTCAGCGCTGACCGTCGGCCCCGCCGCCCGCGCTCTTCAAGCGCTCGAGCAGGCGCTCGGCCTGCTGCACCGTCGCGGCATCGCCGCCCTTCCGCCTGCGCAGGATCTCAAGGGCCTGCTCGGCGTGAAGGCGCGCGTCGTCAGCGCGGCCAAGGCGGTCTTCAGCGGTCGCGATGTTGAACAGGCTGCGCCCGATGCGGTAGTCGTCGGGCGGGAGCTCGCCGCGCACCGTCTCGAGCGCGTCGCGGTACGCGGCCAGCGCGGTGTCGAAGCGGCCCTCTGCCGAATGGATGAACGCGCGCGCATTGATGATGGCCGCGAGTTCGAGCGCGGGATAGCCGTCGATCCTGCGCGCGCGCTTCTCGAGCTCCGCGAACATCCCGCTCGCCTCATCGAGGCGGCCCTGCCTGCGCAGGCAGCTCGCGAGGTGACGGGCGGTGAGCATCGTGCGCACATCGTCGGCGCCGAGCGCGCGCTCGCGCAGCGCAAGCGCCTCGCGGTACGCGCCCTCGGCCTCGACCAGCCGGCCCTCGAGGATGAGCACGCGCCCCATGTTGTGCAGGCTCTCGGCAAGCTCCGCCGCGCCGCACTCGCCCCGCGCAAGGAGCGCGCGCCGCGAATCAAGCGCCGCCTGCAGCGACTTCGACGCGCGCGCCGCGTCCTCGAAGCCAAGGTGGACGATGCCGATCGTGTCGAGCACGCCTGCGAGCACCGCGGGCTCGGATGAAAGCTCGGTGGCCGCGTTCTGCTCGATGAGCTCGAGGAACTGCTCCACGGTCAGCTGCGCGCTGCCCGCGGCCGACTCGGGGTTCACGCTGCCGACCGCGTCGCGGAAGCTCGCGAGCGTGCGCTCGCTGCGCACGCGCTCGCGCTCGGCGCGCGCGTACGCCACCGCGAGCGCGACCGCCGACCCCACCACCGTCACGAGCAGAAGCCCCGCCGCGCTCGAGATCAGCCAGTGCCGCCGCAGCGTCTTCGCCACCACATACGACACGCTGTCCTCGCGCGCCAGGATCGGGCGCCCGTCGAGGTAGCGCTCGAGATCCTCGACCAGCGCGTCGGCGGTCTCGTAGCGCCGCGCGGGGTCGGGCGCGAGCAGCCGCAGCACGATCACATCGAGATCGCGGTCGACCCCCGCGCGCAGGGCGCCCGGGCGCTGCGGCGCCGACTCGGTCTTCTGCTGCACCAGTTCGCCGATCGAGCGCGCGCCCTCGAAGGGCTTGCGGCCGGTGAGGCACTCGTAGAACACGATGCCGAGCGCGTAGAGGTCGCAGCGTGAATCGATCGCCTCGGGGTCGCCCTTCAGCTGCTCGGGCGCGGCGTAGGCGAAGGTGCCAAGGAACTCGCCCGCGAGCGTGCGCGAGGCGCTCGGCACATCGGCGCCCTCGACCTCGTCGGCGCGCGCAAGGCCGAAGTCGAGGATGCGCGGCACGCCGTCGCCGTCGACGAGGATGTTGCCCGGCTTCAGGTCGCGGTGAATGATGCCGCGGCGGTGCGCGTACGCCACCGCGTCGGCCACCGTGCGCATCAGGCGGGCGATCTCGCGCGGCTGCATGCTGCGCGCGGCCACGAAGCGGTCGAGCCGCTCGCCCTCGACGAGCTCCATGGCGAACCACGGCTCGCCTTCGCGCGAGAGCCCCGACTCGTACAGCGTCACGATCGACGGATGGCGCAGGCGAGCCACGACCGCGACCTCGCGCTCGAACCGCACCATCTCGCGCTCGCCCGCGAAACGACCGCCAAGCAGCATCTTCACCGCGCAGGCACGGCGCGTGGCGACCTGCTCGGCGCGGTACACGGCGCCCTGGCCGCCGCGGTGGATCTCGCCGAGCAGGTGGTAGCCGGCGATCGGCCCCGACGGCTGCGCGGCCTCGGCCTGCATGATGGCCTCGAGCCGCGAGGCGGCCCGCGGCTTCACGGTGGCGAACTCGCCGAGCAGCGCGTTGTCGGAGGCGATCGCATCGACCGCGGCGCGGCAGCGGGCGCACAGGAAGAGGTGCGCCTCGTCGGCCTGGTCGAGCTTCAGTTCGGGTTCGGACCGCGCGATCGCCGCAAGCTCGAGCTGGTCGCGCGACAGCGCGCCGCAGCCTTCGGGCGCGGCGCGGAATCCGCTCGCGGTCGTGTCATCGTCCCACATCACTCGCCGAGCATCGCCGACGGCCGAGCGCCCGGCGCCTCCCATTCGCCCGGCGACTCCTCGAACTCGCGCTCGAGCCGCTGCACGATGTCGCGCAGCTTGGCGGCCACGCGGCTCTTCGCGAGATACACATCGTGCGCCGAGATCCCGAGCTCTTCGGCCACGACGGGCACCGAAAGGCCGTGGTACACGAGCATCTCGAACGCCTTCACGGTGCGCGGGTCGGTCTTCGTCTTCGTGCGCAGCTCGTCGAGCGCCTCGCGCAGCACCGCGTGGCGTCGCTCCTTCTCGTAGGCCTGCGTCACCGACCGGTCGTCGTCGAGATCGACCATCGCGCTCTCGCCGCGCTCGATGCGCGCCACACCGCCCTTGCGCCGCAGGTCGAGCACGCGGTAGCGGGCGATGGTGACGAGCCACGCGCCCAGGCGCCCGCGGCCGCGGTCGTACTTGCCCTCGCGGTATTCCTCGACGAAGCGCACGATGGTCTCCTGCGCCACCTCGGCCGCTTCATGCTCCTTCAGGCCGCAGTTGCGCGCGAAACCCATCAGGATCGGCCGATAGCGCCTGTCGAACGCCTCCCACGCGGCCGCGTTCTTCGGGTCGAAGAGCGCGGCGAGGAGCGCGGTGGTGGTGCGGTCGATCTCCATGCGCGGACTGTACCACGGCCTCGCCGCGGCTCAGCCCCGCGGCGGCTCCGAGGCGCCCGAACCGCGCAGCGAACGGGCGATCGAGACCTCGTGCACCCGCATCGACAGCACATCGAGCGCCTGCTTGGCGCGATGGAAGCCATCGGCGTCGACCGCGCGCGCGTCGCGCGCAGCGGCCTCGCAGCGGCCCCGCACATCGGCCATCGCCCGCTCGAGCTCGGCCACATAGCCCGCGTCGAGCTCGGAGCGCACGCGCGCCAGCGCCTCGCCGATCCACTTCAGGTCGAGCTCGGAGTGGACGCGCAGGTCGATCACGCGGTGCACCGTCATGTCGTCGCGCGCATGCTCCACGCTCTCGCGCTCCATGCGGTCGACCTCGTCCTGCGTGAGTCCGTAGGTCGGCACGACCTGGATCGACGCCTCGCGCCCGCTGCGCCGCTCGAGCGCCTTCACGGCCAGGACGCCGTTCTGGTCGACCGTGAACTCGACCTCGAGCTGCGGAATGCCCGCGGGCATGGGCGGAACGCCGCGCAGATCGAAGCGGCCGAGCGAGCGGCAATGCTCGACCAGCTCGCGCTCGCCCTGCACCACATGGATGCGCACGCTGGTCTGCCCGTCCTTCGAGGTCGAGAACCGCTCGGTGGCGCGCGTGGGAATCGGGCTGTTGCGCATCACGAGCTTGGCGACCGCGCCGCCCGCGGTCTCGATGCCGAGCGAAAGCGGGATCACATCGAGGAGGAGAAGGTCGCGCCGCGCTCCCGCCACGATCGCGGCCTGCACCGCGGCGCCGAGCGCGACCACGCGGTCGGGGTCGAGCGCGGTGTAGGCGGGCTTCGCGAAGAACCGCTCCACCGCCGCGCGCACGCAGGCAAGGCGCGTCGAGCCGCCGACGAGCACCACGCGGTCGAGGTCGCTCGCGCGCACACCCGCATCGAGAAGCGCGCGGTGGCACGCGGCCAGCGTGCGCTCGACGAGCGGCGCGGCAGCCGCGTCGAGCTCTTCGCGCGAGAGCGTCAGCGTGCGGCGGCCTCCCGAGAGCCACACCGAGACCTCGGTGGAACTCCGTTCGGAGAGCGCGATCTTTGCGTCTTCGGCGGCGGCCACGAGCAGCGCGTGGTCCTGCTGCGCCTGCTGCAGGGCGGGGTTGCGCGCGAACCAGTGCGCGGCGATGGCGCGGTCGACATCGTCGCCGCCGAGGGCCGTGTCGCCCGCGGTCGAAAGCACCTGGAAGCAGTCGGCCCCCGTGCCGGCCTCGCCCGCGGGAACGATGTCGAGCACCGTGACATCGAAGGTGCCGCCGCCGAGGTCGTACACCGCGATGCGCTCGCTGCGTCGCGTCTGCCCAAGCCCGTAGGCAAGCGCGGCGGCCGTGGGCTCGTTCACGATGCGCACCGCGTCAAGGCCCGCCAGGCGCGCGGCGTCGCGGGTCGCCTGCCGCTGGGCGTCGTCGAAATACGCGGGCACCGTGACCACCGCGCGCGCAACCGCGGTGCCGAGCTCGCGCTCGGCGATCGACCTGAGCTCGCGCAGAACCTCGGCCGCCACTTGCTGAGGGGTGACCGTGCGGCCCCCGACATCGAAGGCCGCGAGTCCGCGCGGCCCCTCGACGAGCCGCACGCCAAGGCCCGCCGCGAACGCAGCGCCCTCGGCGGCGGTGCGCCCCATGAAGCGCTTGGCGCTCGACACGGTGGCCTGCGCATGCGACGCCCTGCCCGCGCGCGCGGCGGCTCCGACCTCGCTGCCGCCCTCGGACAGGAACCGCACCACCGAAGGCACCATCGCCCCCTGCTCGCCACCCAGCACCCGCGGGCCCGCTTCGAAGCAGTACGCGACCAGCGAGTTGGTGGTGCCGAGGTCGATCCCCACGATCGGGTCGGCAGGCACATGGCGCTCGGCGGAGGACATCGGGCCACGATGGTACGGAATGCGCGCCTCGCGGGCCGCCGCCCATGCCCATGACAATGGCGGTGACTATGACAACGACAACACCCCCCGGCACTGGCCGAGGGGTGTCGGTGGGTTCAGGTTGAGCGCTGCGCCGCTGCTGCGCGCGCAGCGAATTCAGCAGGAGCAGCCGTTCCGGGTGGCCTCGAGGTACTCGGCCAGCGGGTTGCCGACCGCGTCGATCTCGGCCTGGGTCAGGCCAACGGGCGGCGGCGGACATCCCAAGGTCTGGGTCGCGTCAGGGCACTCGCGCCGCAGGGCCGCGATCAGTCGGTGACGCACGCGGCGCTTGCTGTCGAGGGCTTCCTGCAGCAGGTCGCTCGCTTCAGGCTGAGCGCTGCCTGAGAGATGCGGCGGGTGGAGAGACGGGCTCGATGAACTGTCGAAGTTTGGCGATTCCACGATGCTTCCAGTTGTTGATGGTCGACACGGGCACACCCAGCGATCGCGCCGCCGCCTGGTAGCCCAGGCCTTGGATCACGATCAGACGCACCGCGGACTGCTCTTCAGGTGTCAGGCTCTCCAGGATCCGTCCAAGCCTCTCTGCGTCAACAACCGACACAGCCGTGGCCGGCGCCGAACTCCCATCACCACCTGACGGGTCTTCGGCCTCGCTCCCCCGCGCCCCGCCCGCCATGGGACTGGAGCGCTCGAGATACGAACGGAACCGCTGGCACTTCTCGAATCTTCGCCTGAGAAGGTTGTCCGCGATTCGTAGGAGATAAGACACCCCAATCTGGATCGTTTCCAAATTTCGCACGCGAAGCAGACGAACGAACACTTCCTGGGAAACATCCTCGGCCACATCGGGCCCGGCCGACCGGCGCGCGAAGGCGAAGACGCGCCAGTGGTAGCGGGCGTGAAGCTCGCGCACGATCTCGGCGCGGCTGCGCGGCGCCTGAACGGGCTCGGGAAGCATGGAATCGCGCGCGTCGCCGCAGGCCTGCGAGGAGTCGATCCCCCCGTCTTCCGCGGCGAATGCAGGCCCATCGTGGGCCTCGGTGCTGTCGGCGTTCCTTGCCAAGCGGGGCCACTCTAGGAAGCCCCTCCCGCCGTTCAACCCCGAAGCGCCCGCTCCGCGAGAAACCTCGATTTCCGCGCGCAGGAACCGCGCATCGGAGCGCGGCTGCCCGTGCGCGCCCGGTCCATCCACCTTCGGCATGTCTGCCAGCATGCAACCCTCCGTGCGGGGCGCCCTCGCGGGGCCCTGCGGTTCTCGGACGACCTGCACACCACCCGCACGGCGTCGACACAAAGGGAAGTGCGATCGCTCGCCCCCGCTTTCGGAAATCCCCGAAGTTCGCGGCGGCGCGAAATGGAAAGCGCCCGCGCAGAGGCAACGCGCGGGCGCTCGGAGAGTTTCGCAGTTCGTTTCAGAGGGGCCGTCCCGGACCCCACGCCGTCCATCGCCGCCGCCGGAAGTGCCAGCCGACGAGGGTCCCCGACCGGCCTGTCGGGAACCCTCGTCGGCCGAGTGGCGAAGCCCGTGCATCGCGTCCCTGCGGCGCACGCCATCGCCTCGCGACGCAGTCCATTGCGTCACGCGCTTTCGTTTCCTCCGCCCGACGCGTCCAGACTCCGCCGGTTCGTCGGTGCTTCGGTCCATTCGTTCAGGCCTGCATCCCTGCGGCCCGCGCGTGGGCTTCCGTGCCGCACGCACAGAGAGAATCCCGCGTCCCCAAAGCCGTTTTCGGGTTTGATGGGAAGTCTCCGCAACTTGCGCAGAGTGGGGAATTCAGCCCCCGCGCCGAGAACGCTTCTGCGCGCGCACCGCTAGCGCGTGCGCTGGCCCGCCTGCGGCTGCGCGTCGATGGTGTCGCGGTACTGCCGCAGCGCGACCTCGGCGCAGAAGGCGCGCAGCGCGTCGAGCGGCGCATCGGGGCCGTTGGCCGAGGCGTTGCGGCGCTCACCGCGCTCGCGCAGCGCGAGCTCGCTGAACGCGCCGCCCTCCGACGCGGCGCGCGCGCCGAAGTCGACCGCGCGCACGAGCTGCACGAAGCGCGCGGCCTCGCGGTCGTCGAGGGTCGCCGCGTAGTTCGTCTCGCGCGCCATCGCCTTCAGGCCGCCCGAGGAACGGAACGCGCCGTCGCTGTCGACCTCGTAGTAGGCGGCGGCGGTTCGGTCGGCATCGCGCCAGAAGAAGCGGACCGAAAGCCCCTCGCAGCGGTCGGGCTTGACGGGCTCGGGCCCGCAGGCTGCGATGCCGCAGGCGAGGCCGCAAGCGAGGCCGCAAGCGAGGCCGCGGGCAAGAAACGAGCGGAGAAGCGCCGCCGCCGTCGCGCTCCACCTGCGCAGCGCAGGGCTCACGGCTTGGCCTCGGCGCCGCTCGACTCGGGCGCCTTCGCGGCGGGCTGCGCCGCCGCAGGCTTCGCGTAGCGCGCATACGGGTCTGTGCCGAGGTCGTAGCGCAGCGGGATCTCGGCCGACTCGGCCAGCGCCTCGTCGCTTGCCCATCCAAGCGCCGCCACCGTGCGGATCAACCCGCGCACCGCCTGCTCGTCGCGCTCGCCCGGCTTGTAGCGCCGCACGAACGCGAACCGCTGACCGTTGGCATGCACCTCGATCGCCGCCAGCATCATGCCCGCCTCGGGCTCGAGCAGCGTCGTGTTGCCCGTGAAGTCGGCGAGCGCCGCGTCGGCGAATCCCGCGCTGACGAGCTCCGACCAGACATCGGCCATCTGCTCGCGCACAAGGCGGCGCACGCGCGCAGGCCGAAGCCCCTCGCGCGGCACGAGATCGGTCTCGCCATGCAGCGAGCCGTCGGGAAGCAGCACGAATCGCGCGGCGCGCTCCTCGACCTTGGCGCGCTCCTCGACGCCGCGGCCCGGACGCACATCGATCTCGAGCGAGAAGTCGGCGGGCACCGCGCCCACGGGGTCCGTCGCGCCCGCGGTGGTCCGCGGCGGCGCCGAACAGCCCGTCGCCGCAAGGGGCGACGCCGCGAGTGCCATCACAAGGATCCATCCACGCGGTCGGGCGCAGCGCATGGCGGGAAGGTACCCGAACAGCCGCGTTCGGACGCGCTACTCTGCCGCCCTATGCGTACGAGCGTGCTCTGGCTGAACGACTACCTCGAGCCCCCCGCGAGCGCCGACGAACAGGCGGCCGCGCTGACTTCGGCGGGCCTTCCGTTCGACGGCGGCGACACCGCCGAGAACGGCGAGCCGTGGCAGGAGATCGAGACGACCTCGAACCGCGGCGACTGTCTCTGCCATGTGGGCATGGCGCGCGAGGTGGCCGCGGTCACGGGCCGCCGCGTGCGCGAGCCGGCGGCAGCGCTCGCGTTCTCGCAGGAACAGGCGTCGTCGCTGGTCAAGGTGCGCAACCACGAGCACGCCATGTGCCCGCTGTACACCGCGCGGGTGATCCGCGGCGTGAAGGTCGGCCCGAGCCCCGAGTGGCTGCAGCGCCGGCTGGTCGCGATCGGCCAGCAGCCGCGCAACAATGTGGTCGACGCGACCAACTTCGTCCTCTTCGAGCTCGGCCAGCCCACGCATGTGTTCGACCTCGCCACGCTCGCGGGCGGCGAAATCCACATCCGCCGCGCGCGCGGCGGGGAGCCGTTCCTGCCGCTCGGCGCCGACGCGAAGGAAGTGAAGCTCACCGATGCCGACCTCGTGATCGCCGACCGCGACCGCCCCGTCGCCCTCGCGGGCGTGAAGGGCGGCGCGCTTGCGAGCGTGAACGAGTCGACCACCGACCTCGTGCTCGAGGCGGCCACCTTCGACGCGGTGGCCGTGCGGAACGCAAGCCGACGCCACGGGATCGCGAGCGACTCGTCGTACCGCTTCGAGCGCAATGTGCACGCCGCCGAGGTGAACGCCGCCGCCGACCGGCTGGCCGCGCTCATCATCGAACTTGCGGGCGGCACGCTGTGTGCGGGCGTGGTGCACGACGGCGCGCCGATTCCAGCCGCACGCACCGTGGTGCTGCGGCCCTCGCGCGCGCACCGCATCCTCGGCTTCGACATCCCCGTCGCGCGCATGATGGAGCTGCTCGGCATGCTCGGCTTCGCGCCGCGGCTCGTGCAGCACGGCGGCGAGCAGGTCATCGAGACCACCGTGCCGCCGCGCCGCACCGATGTCGAGCGCGAGATCGACCTGATCGAGGAGATCTGCCGCCTGAACGGGCTCGATGCCGTGCCCGTCTCCGACACGATTCCCGTGCGCGTCGGGCCGCAGAGCGCGGTCGAGCGCGGCACGCGCGCCGTGAAGGAGCTGCTCGCGGGCATGGGCTTCGTCGAGACGATCACGCATTCGCTGGTGTCCGAGCGCGCTGCCGAGCCGTTCCTGCCTGCGGGAGCGACGCTGCTCAGGGTCGAGGACGAGCACGCGGGCGGCGAACCCGCGCTGCGCCCGAGCGTGGTGCCGAGCCTGCTGCGCGTGCGGCGCCACAACGAAGACCAAGGCACCGCAAGCCTGCGCGTGTTCGAGTTCGCAAGCGCGTTCCACTTCGCGGGCGGAACCCATGTCGAGCGCCCCACGCTCGCGATGGTGGCCGATGCGCCCGACGGCGCGCGCGACGGGCAGCTCGCCTACCGCCTGATGCGCGGCTCGGTCGAGCGGCTGCTTGCCTCGGTGGCCCCGCGCGTGGCCGAGGTGCGCTTCGAGAAGTCGGACGCCCCCGCGTGGCTCTCGCCCGCGGCGCGCATCACGGTCGGAGGCGCGACGATCGGAACGGTCGGGCTCGTCGACGCGCGCGTCCTGCGCATCTTCGGCATCGAGAAGCCGACCGCGGCGTGCGAGCTCGAGCTACGGGCGCTGCTTGCGTCCTACCCGCCCGACAACGCGGCCAGCGAGCTGCCCGCCTTCCCCGCGAGCGACCGCGACATCTCCGCGATCGTGGGCGAGTCCACCGCGTACGCCGACCTCGAGCGCGAGATCCGCGCGCTCTCGCTGCCGTTCCTCGAGAGCATCACCTTCGTCACGACCTTCCGCGGCAAGCAGATCGGCGAAGGGAAGAAGAGCGTCACGCTGCGCCTCCTGTTCCGCGCGCTCGACCGCACGCTGCGCAGCGAGGAGGCCGACGCCTCGGCCACGCGCGCCATCGCCGCCCTGCGCGAGAAGCTCGGCGCGGAGATCCGCTCGTGAGCGCGCCGCTCGCGCACTCGACGCTGCTGGCGTACCTCGACGAGCTCGCGGCGGCCGTGCCTGTGCCAGGCGGCGGCGCCGTAGCGGGCGTGACGCTCGCGCAGGCGAACGCGCTCGGTTCGATGGTGGTCTCGTATGCGATCGGGAAGGCGAAGTTCGCGCCGCACGAGCCAGCGCACCGCGCGGCGCTCGAGTGCTTCGACGCGGGCCGCGCGAAGGCCATGCGCCTGGCCGACGAGGACGCCGCCGCCTACGAGGCGCTGAACCGCCTGTGGAAGCTGCCGAAGGACGATCCCGCGCGCGAAGGTTTCGCTGCGGCCGTGCGAAGCGCGATCGCCGCGCCCGAGGCCACGCTCGCGACCGCGAAGGCCACGCTCGATGCGCTCGGGCTCCTCGTTGGCACCACGAGCCCGAGCCTGGCAAGCGACCTGCGCATCGCGATCGACCTCGCCGAGGTCGCCGCGGGCGCCGCGCAGGAGAATGTGCGGATCAACCTGCCCTCGGTTTCCGACGAGGGCGAGCGCGCCGCGATCCGCGAGCGCACCGAGGGCACGCTGGCCGCCGCCAAGACGCGCGCGCAAGAACTGCGCCGCCGCATGGCCTGAACCGCAGGACGCGGCAAGAACCCCGCCGCACGCGGCGCGACGGCCGCACGCGCGGCGCGGAGATCGGGCCATCGCGCCCCCGCCCTCAAGATCCCCCGCGGCGACTGCCGACATTCGCTCCATGGCCGATCCCCGCGACAGGGTCGACATCGACGGACTGCGCGACGAGCCCGCGCCGCCACCGCCCGCAGCGCAGGGCGCGCGAGGCCCTGCACGCCCGTTCCTGATGATCTGGTTCCGCTGCTGCAACGCCTACGGGCGGCTCAACAAGACGACCGACGGCCTCTTCTACGACGGCCGTTGCCCGCGATGCGGCGCACGCTGCGAAGTGCCCGTGGGCGAGGGCGGCACGAGCCGCCGCATGTTCGAGGCGTCGTGACCGAGCCGTCGCGTCGGTAGACTCCGCGCGTGGCCGATCCCTCCGCAATCCTCTGCGCCGTCGGCTTCCTCGGCGCCTCGGGCGCGCTCCTCTACGGCTGCGCGGTTGCAGGCGTGGTGATCGAGGCCCTGCGCCCCGAGCGGAAGACCGTCGGATGGGCGCTTGCGCGCGGCCTGCCGACCGAACCGACGGCGTGGGGCCTGCCCGCGCGCGAGTGGTGCGCCGAGTTCGCGGGCGCCCGCTGCCCCGTGTTCGACATCGGGGAGCACGACCGCTCCGCCCCGACCGCGATCGTGCTGCACGGCTACGCGCGATCGCGCTACGACTCGCTGTCGCGCCTCGGGGCGCTGCTGCCGCATGCGCGGCGATTCCTGCTGGTCGACCTGCCGGGGCACGGAGAGGCGTCGGGACGCACCACGCGGCTCGGCACCGACGAAGACCGGATGATCGCGGATCTCGCCGCCGAGCAGAGCGACGGACCGCTCCTCCTCGTCGGGCATTCGCTGGGCGCAACGGTCGCCATTCACGCCGCGTCCGACGCGCGCATCGCGCCGCGCGTGCAAGGCGTGCTCGCCTTGGCGCCGTACGAGTCGCTGCGCACGCCGCTCGGCGCGCGCCTCGACTTGCGCGCCATGCCGCGGCGCGCGGTGGTTCCCGCCGCGCTGCGCGCCCTCTCGTCGCTCGGCGTCGTCGAGCGCTCGACCTCGGCTGCCGCCGCGCGGCTCGGCTGCCCGCTGGCGGTGGTCGCGGGCGAAGCCGACCCGGTCACCCCGCTTTCCGAAGC
>JBJTOV010000391.1:0-2678 GCA_046074745.1 Planctomycetota bacterium
TTCCGCAGGGCCGAAATGCGATCGACTTGAGATCGACGCGCGCTCGACTTGAGATCAACGCGAGCTCGACTTGAGATCAACGCGCGCTCGACCTGAGATCGACGCGCGTTCGGCGCGGCATCGGCGACACGGCGTTGCTCCAGCCATCCCGCAATCACGACTCCAGCCGCCGACGCGGAGCCAGCCCCAGCTGGAAAAAGAGCGCCCGCTTTCGCGGGCGCTCCGTGAACTCAATCAAGCACCAGGCCCTGCCCGGACCTCGCCGTCGCGTTACATCGCAGCGCCGTTTTCGGTCTCGAGATAGGTGTACCCCGCGAGCCCAGCCTCGTAGTTGCGGACGAGCGCGTTCGACTCGGCGACCGACATGTGCTTGTCGCGCACCGCGCGCTCGCACTCGTGGCGAATCGCCTGCCCGAGGCGGTTGGCGTCGTACTGCACATACGACAGCACCTCGCGCACGCTGTCGCCCTCGACGATCTCGTCGATCCACCAGTTGCCGTTGTCGTCGAGGCGGATGTGCGCGACATGGGTATCGCCGAAGAGGTTGTGCAGGTCGCCCAGCGTCTCCTGGTACGCGCCCACCAGGAACGCGCCAAGGAAGTACTCGTCGCCGTCCTTGATGTCGTGCAGCTCGACCCACTTCTTCACATCGTGGTCGTCGACGAAGCGGTCGATCTTGCCGTCGGAGTCGCAGGTCATGTCCGCGATCGTCGCCTTGCGCGTGGGGCGCTCGTCGAGCCGATGGATCGGCATGATCGGGAACAGCTGGTTGATGGCCCAGATGTCGGGCAGCGACTGGAAGATCGACAGGTTGCAGAAGTAGGTGTCGGTGGTGTTCGACTCGAGGTCCTCGAGCTCCTCGGGCATGCTGGGCACGTCCTTGGCATTGTCGCGAACCTTGGCGCAGGTCGCCCAGAACATCCGCTCGGCCAGCGCGCGGTGCTCGAGGCTGAGGTAGCCCACCGAGAACAGGTTCATCGCCTCGTCGCGCGCCTGCAGCGCGTCGTGGTAGCACTCGAGCAGCCGACGCTCGGTGATCGAGCTGTACGCCTCGAACAGATCGACGATCGGGCGCGGAACCTCGCCGTGCTCGTCCTTCGACACCGTGTCGAGCGACGCGGGAACCGTGAAGCGGTCGAGCCGGTTCGCGCCCAGCACATCGAACACGAGCACGCTCTGCTGCGCCACCATCGCGCGGCCCGACTCGGTCACGATCGTCGGGTGCGGCACGCCCTCCTCGTCGCACACCGACATGATCTTGTAGACCACATTGGCGGCGTACTCCTGCAGCGTGTAGTTGGTCGAGAACTCGAAGTTCGTCTGGCTGCCGTCGTAGTCGATGCCGAGGCCGCCGCCCACATCGAGGTAGCGCATGCCCGCGCCCATCTTGGCGAGCTCGGTGTAGATGCGCGCCAGCTCGTTGACGCCCGAGTTGACCTGACGGATGTCGTGGATCTGCGAGCCCATGTGGCAGTGCAGGAGCTGGAGGCAGTCCTCCATACCGCGGCCCTTCAGGTACTCGAGCACATCGATCACCTCGGTGAGCGACAGGCCGAACTTCGCCTTCACGCCCGAGCTGTGGCGCCAGCGGCCCGCGCCCGGGGTCGCGAGGTTGACGCGCACGCCGATCTTCGGGCGGATCTGGTACTTCTCGGCGTACTTCACGATCAGCCGCAGCTCGGCCAGGTTCTCGATCACGGGAATGATCGTGCGGCCGAGCTTCGCCGCCAGCGTGACGAACTCGATGTAGCGGTCTTCCTTGAAGCCGTTGCAGATGATCAGCCGCTCGGGCGAATCGCTGGTCAGGCCCATCACGGCCAGCAGTTCGGGCTTGGAACCGACCTCGAGGCCGAAGCCGTACTTCTCGCCGTACTCGCGAACCTCATGCACCACGCGGCGCTGCTGGTTCACCTTGATCGGATACACCGCGTTGTAGCGGCCCTTGTAGCCGTTCTCCTTGATCGCGGTGTCGAACGCCTCGTGCAGGTCGCGGAGGCGGCGGTGCAGGAGGTCGCTGAAATGAAGCAGCACGGGCGTGCGCAGCCCGCGTTCGCGCAGGCCCTTCACCACCTCGAAGAGGTCGATCTCGCGGCCAGGCGTGCGCGTCGGGCGCACCAGCACATGGCCGTTCTTCGCGATCTCGAAGAAGCCCTTGCCCCAGCCGCGCAGGTTGTAGAGTTCGGACGCCTCGTCGATGGTCCACGGGTCGATGCCCGCCTTCACGCGAGCGGTCGCCGCGGAAGCAGGCTGCGCCGCCGGAGCAGCCGAAGCGGCGCCGGGCGACGAGGGCGTGGAAGGAACGACATGGGTGGGAGTTGCCTGGGACATCGAAGTCCGCGACCGTGCCTTTCTGACTGACTGCGTGCGATGCTGGGTCGGCCCCGGAAGACGCCTCGTTGCGCCGACAGGGTCGGTCGCCGCGGAGGTCGCCGCGTTGGTCGCCGTGTTCCCGGGCCGCGACCACGCGGACCCGTCGGCGCGCCGCGTGCGACTGGGCGTTGGCCGAACGGACACTATAGGGCCTTTGGCGAAGGAATCAGCATTCCGTCCGCAAAGATTCTCGGGGTGTTTCAGGTTCCCTCGCCCCGTTTCGCGGGCATACTTGGCACGGGCCTCGGGCCCACGGAGCGGTTCCCTCCCGCCTCGCCATCGCTTCCCTCTCACCTCTTCCCTCGGAG